>NZ_JAHHPN010000110.1:0-35211 GCF_024606325.1 Endozoicomonas sp. ONNA1 | reverse complement strand
GAATTCAGGCTGAAACATCCACTCTGCAAGGTGGTGGGCCACGACAATGACCCCATCTGACTGTTTGTCTGCTTCTTGTTCATTGGCCACCCAAACTCTCATTGAAAATCCTTGTAGCTCACGCCAGAGGGCGGGGTATAAGGGTGCATCTGCTGGTAGCTTTGCGTTGCATCCAGGATGCTTTGCAATGCAGTCGAATGATCATTACTGACTTCGATTCTCATGGGAGATATTTCCCGGTCTGTAAGACTTTTGCCTGTTTCTGAATGATCTGCATGTGGAATGGACGGTACAACGTCCGTTTGGGTATCGGACTTTGATACGCTATTCTGCATCAATCCAGGTACCGTGCCAGCCGGTGTGCTTACTGATGGTGTCATTCCATAACTCATAATATATTCTCCTTAATAATTTAAAAGTTTGGGTAGGCAACGGATATTAAAGTTCACGTCCACCTGAATACTTGGACAGGCAACGGACATTAAAGTTCACGTCCACCTGAATACTTGGACAGGCAACGGACACTCAAGTTCAGGTTATTCCTTTAAGACTTCGAAGTTTTTCCAGCGCAGCAAATTCGTTACTTCGCCATTAATGGGCTTTACCCTTCTTGCGAAGGTTTCTTATTGACATCTCCGTTTGTCGTTCCAAAGGCCTTAATCCTGAATTGTGGCAATTCTGGAGGAACTTTTGCGGAATGATTCGGTCAAAATATTAAATACAATGATTACAGCCAGCATTAGTTCAATGGAAAATCCTGGCAGCCTGTCGGACTTAAGCGTCCGTAGCGAGGATTGCAAGAAACAGCCTTAAGTCCGACAGGCTGCTGGGGTGTAAATAACTTATTTTCTAAGGAGAGAAGTAATATGAATATATCAAGTACTGCGTCTTCACCGCCAGTGACAACACAGCCGCAACTAACGGTTCATATAGCACCGGATAATAACTGTAAGTGTCCGGATGGCGTTGTTTCAAATTGTGTTGTACCGGTTGGCGGCGGTTCCTTAATCGGTGCCGCTGGCGGTAGTGTGTGTGGTGCTGCTATGTCCAACTGCAACCCCATAATTGACTATTATTACAGCTCAACTAGCGCTGCTGTTGGTGCCTCTGTTACCTGCTGTCTTGTTACTGGCGCTGTTGCTGGAGCCGCTGCTGGCACTTATTTTGCGTGCAAATACCCTAGCCGCACCGGGCTTCAGGAACGAGCAATTACAGGATTTACGATGGCGAACACCCTCACCGGTGAGCAGCAACAGTGTCAGGGGCTACCATCAGCATTGGATTCATTGGCCGCAGGCAATAGTACTGGCAGTACCGGTCCTGTTCGGTCCCAGCCAACTGCTCCTCCCTGTCCCCGGATAGGAGCTGCTGTTCGTTATCAGCCAAACGTGGGTGATCCTTCCTTATCTGTTAACTTAAAGATCTATCCGTAGAAGCGCCACTCCCGGCGTTTCTCATGCAGAGTCAAAAGCAACCATTGACCATCGGTGATTAGCCTGAGTTGTGAATAACTTATTTTCTTAGGAGAAAAGAAATGTGAATGGATCAAATTCTACGTTCCCACCGGTGACAACACAGCCACAACTGACGGCTCACAGAGCATCGGATTCTACCTGGAATTGTCCGGATGGCGTTGTTTCAACGGTTCTTCATAGAACCGTTCTGCCTTGCCCAGCTGTCAATATAGCGTCTCAATGGGTGTTAAGCGGATAACCAAAAAACTGCTTATTTTCTCTCAGTATTCTTGTGAATAACGCTTCATTCAAAGCGTTATCGGAACCATCATTGTGATCGACAAAAGTGGCTCCCAGTAATCCGCCGCTTCTGGGCATAAAATAGATGTCCGCCTTATCCGGAGGGCTTGAACGTTTGGGTGCATCCGGCGGCTGGTAGCGAGTATAGATAATGTAGTCGAGCTTTTTCAGAGGTTGATGAGCCAGCTCCAGCAACAATCCCATGTTTGGGTAAACCTTGTCATCGTGATTCAGACTTGCGGCCCCCAGCCCGGAGCAGTTAAAAACAACATAGGTTTTAATATCATCCAGACTGCCCACTGTCTCATGAATCACAGGAATATTTCTGGTTCTGAGTTCATGATCAAAAGCTGCCATGATGACCGCAGTATCCATAAAGTAAGTCTGGAATTTTTGCATCGGGTAACTCACACCTGTGGAAAACTCAACCACACCTTGCTGAGGCTTGGGTAACAATCCAGCCTCAGCAAAGGGCTCAATACCGGTGTAGGTTTCCAGTGGGCCCTCTTCTCCTTCTTTGCCCAGGCCACTGTAAACATCAATGAGATGAACTCCTTCATTGACGATCGGATGGGTTCCTCTGTCTACGCTCTGGTACCCCTTAAGCGTCTCAATAGCCAGCTGTTCAGCCTCCTGTTTCTCTGTCTCACTTTCTGTTGCCAGAGAGACCATGGCCAGGTAGCCCGTTGAGTTCAGAGAAGCAATACGGTTGTCTTGTTCAGCCACAATACGAATGTTCCGGTAGCCTGCGTGGAAGAGCGATAGAGCGACGGCTTTTCCCATACAACCCGCACCTATGATCGTAATGGAAACCTGATCGTTGAATTTGTGCTCTCTTGCCTTCTCCTCAAACAGGGCCATTGCCTTCTCTATACTGCCCCAGAGCAGCGTCCAGCCACTGCCACCATGGCCATACAAGTGAACTCTTACCTGCTCACCCACACTCTCGGCACTGATCTCTGGCAACCCCTTTCGCATGGGACGAAGACAGACAACTTTGCGATCAATATCACCGGTCGTCTCCACTTGCCCCTGTGCATCAAAGTGGGCATCAGCCAGCCGAACCGCCTCAAGCTGATCATGAAACGGTGCTGAATGGATCATTTGGGAAGTGATAAGTGTCATTGCCAATACCGCAGAGTGCCAGCACTTCATCAATCTGCTCCTCAGTCAGGAGGCTGTTGGACGATATTCAGGGTGCAGCTCCCGCAAACCAGTAGGCAAATTCTGCTCTATCTTCTGAAAAGAAACGGGTGACCGACTCTGTTACCCGATGCACCTGCGCCTTCGTCATACCCGGAAAAACAGGCAAAGACAGACAACGCCGGGACACCTGCTCAGCAACAAAAAGATCCTGTTTCATCGGAAAGCCTTTAAACACCGGTTGGTGATGCAGTGGCACCGGATAATACAGGGCTGATGCAACGCCATGACTGGCCAGATGATCCTTCAATTGATCTCGCTGATCGGTTAAGACAGTAAACTGGTGATAAACATGTCCCTGACCTGCTGGCAAAAGAATATCCATCCCCTGCAAAAAGGACCGGTAATCTTCCGCTATTTTTTTTCGCTCATCGTTATAACGTGCAATGTACTTTAGCTTAACCCTGAGCAGCGCCGCCTGCATTTCATCCAGTCTGCTGTTGTAACCCATGTATTCGTGTCGATATTGAACGCTGCTGCCGTGGTTTCTCAACACCTTTAATTGCTCCGCCATGGACCCGGTCTTCGCGATGACCAACCCCCCATCACCAAAGCCACCTAAGTTCTTACTGGGGAAAAAACTGAAACAACCAAAATCACCCCAGGTTCCAGTCATTCTACCATTGACTGATGCACCAAAAGATTGGGCGCAGTCCTCAATCAGCAGCAGGGAATGCTCCTCACAAAGCCACTGGATTTCCTGAATTCGGGCAGGCAAACCAAAGAGATGAACCACCAGCACTGCACGAGTCTTGTTCGTGATAGATTCCTGTACCCGAAGCGGATCAATATTAAACGTCTCCAGTTCTATATCTGCAAACACAGGCGTTGCACCCACCCGAACGATGGCCTCAGCGGTGGCAAAAAAGGTAAAGGGTGTCGTAATTACTTCATCACCAGATCCCAGACCAGCCGCAGAAAGTGCAAGAACCAGGGCGTCGGTGCCATTGGCACAACTGACCGTCTGATTAGCCTGAAGAAATTCTCTGACTTCCTGCTCAAAAGCAGTCACTTCTTCTCCCATCAAAAAGCGACCAGAGTCCAGCACCCGGTTGGCCGCAGACCTGAGCTCCTGCTGAATTGGCTTGTGCCAGGCCAGCGTATCCACCATAGGGATCACTGGTTCCGTACTCATTGAGTATCTCCTTCAATAATGCCGGAAATCCGGGTGGCTAACTCCAGGGCACGTTGGCCATCTTCACCGCTGACCCTGGGGGCTCTTGAATGGCGAACACAGTTGAGAAAATCTTCTATTTCCCTGCGCAATGAGTCACTGTCTTTGTAGGTCAGTGCATCACACTCAATATTGGGAATACCGGGAAACATCTCACCTCTACCTTTGTAAAAGTGCGACATATTCAGAGACTGAAAGTCGATGCAAATGCATGATTTCTCCTGAAAGATATGCATCTTACGTTTGGTGCTCTGACTGATCCGGCTGGCGGTCACATTGGCTACGCAGCCACCGCTGAATGTCAGCCTTGCCTGGGCAATATCCACCGAGTCAGTCAATACCGCAGTGCCGTTGGCGACGACACCCAGCAGGGGTTGGTTCACCAGGCTCAGAATAATATCCAGATCATGGATCATAAGGTCCATGACCACATTGATATCAATCGAACGTGGTTTGAATTCTGCCAGCCGGTGGGACTCAATAAAGCGAGGCTTGTTTAATAATGGGCCTACGCCTGAAAGTGCCGCATTAAAGCGCTCCAGACACCCAACCTGCAGAACCAGCTCCTTCTCTCTGGCTATCTGAACCAGCTCATGGGATTCTTTCAGGCTCGAGGTTATGGGCTTTTCCACCAATACATGTACGCCGGCCATAAGAAAGTCTCTTGAAACCTGATGATGAAGCAACGTAGGTACAGCAATACTGACAGCATCCACCTTGTCTAACAGTTGATGATAATCAGCAAAAAATTCTGTAGCGCACTCCCTGGCAACAACACGACCACTGTCTTCATTAATGTCAGCCACTCCCACCAGTCGGCATCCTGGTAAGAGGGCGTATTTAAGGGCGTGAAACTTTCCCAGATATCCCGTCCCGACTACCGCGGTTCTGAGCATTGAAAGGTTCCATAACGTTCTGATGTTTCGGACTATAAGATAGACGTTATTTTGCAGCCTATCCGAACCATCATGCAGAAAGAGTCATGGAATGATGTCCATTGAATGTTGAGATCAGGGCAGGCGTCTTCTCAATGGCTATTTAACCGGCCAATCATTCAATATCAAAAACGGGCAACGTCCTGGTCAGGGCGATTTCTTGCGTCGATATCTCGGCACCCAGAGCCATAATTTCAACCCCGGCAGCTGCAGCCTCTTTAATGACCTGACCGTACTTTGGATCAATCTCATGAGCCGGAGCGACACGTTCAATCCCCGTATGCTGAACACAAAACAGCAGCACCGCCCTGTGGCCTGAATCAATCATGGTCATTAACTCCCTGAGATGCTTTGTTCCTCGTGCGGTGACAGCATCGGGAAACAGGCCCAGACCATCACCTACTGCCAGAGTGACACTTTTCACTTCAACATAACAATCTGGCAAACCTTCCTGCTGAAGTAAAAAGTCGATACGACTTTTTTCTTCACCATAGGGCACTTCTCTGCGGATCTTATCGTATTCTGCAAGCTCGGAAATCTTTTTCAGGCGCAGCGCTTCTTCTACCAGCCTGTTGGCTCTGCCGGTATTCAATCCGGCCAGAGTGCTTTTCTCCCCTGACTCAAACATGACCGGAATCTCAGCCAACTCCCAGGTGCAGGGGTACTTGCGTTTAGGATTACCAGAATCAAGATACCAGACCTGCTTGCCCGGATAGAGACAGTTTTTCATGGAGCCGGTATTCGGACAGTGAAGAGTCAGGGTACTGCCATCCTCCCGTTCTACATCCGCCATGAACCGTTTGTAACGTCGAATAAGGCGGGCTGACTGAAGATCTTTTTCAAATTTCATACTAATATTTCATTAAATTAGACGTTAATATTCCAAAACTGAATTCTATGATTGTCAGTTGACGGTTTCCTCGAATAGTATTTTGTGATTACTATGTATTAGGTGGATGATCACTTGTCGACAGCGGCAGAAGCATTTTTTTATGGCGCATTGCCATAGGTTTTGGTAGTTTCGTCGCTTCTGTGAGGAAGGCAAGAGGCATAGGGGCCAGATTACGCAGCTGATACTGGCAACCCGTGGTGTTGACCTCAGCTTTCAAGGAAGCCGGTTTTGTCCGGCATTCGGATGGAAAGCTTGGCAGGCAGTATGTCGAGCTACTTAATGAGAAGGTGATGAGGCTGTAATCATGTCAGCACAGAAAAAAGCCGATCAAGGTAATTTGCTTCGCTCTTTCACTCCGTATGTGGAGAAAGAAGGCGAAGAATACATGAATGAGAAGCAGGTCGAACATTTCACTAACATCCTCAAACAATGGAAACAGGAGTTGATGGAAGAAGTGGATCGCACCGTAAACCATATGCAGGACGAAGCAGCAAACTTCCCTGACCCGGCTGACCGTGCCAGCCAGGAAGAGGAGTTCAGCCTGGAGCTGCGTACCCGTGATCGCGAACGGAAACTGATCAGAAAGATCGATAAAACTCTGACTCGCATTGAGGAAGAAGACTACGGTTTCTGCGACTCTTGCGGTGTCGAGATTGGCGTCCGCCGTTTGGAAGCCCGACCTACAGCCACTCTTTGCATCGACTGCAAAACTCTGGCTGAAATCAAGGAGAAGCAACTGGGTCAATAATACCCTGACATTGCTGCCTTCAAGCAAAGCCGCGAATCAGATCGCGGCTTTGCTGTTTTTGTGTTTGTGAAAACTTATTGCCCTGGCATCGGCAATAAACCCTTTCGTCTGCTTATGGCCTGAAGACCCTGAACATGCCCACAGCGAAAAAAACTGCCCACGGCAAAGAAAAGCCAGACTACATTGGCCGCTTCGCACCCTCCCCTTCCGGCCCATTGCACTTTGGCTCACTGGTTGCCGCCCTGGCCAGTTTTCTCGACGCCCGCTCGCAAAACGGAATCTGGCGGGTTCGCATGGAAGACATTGATCCTCCCAGGGAGCAGCCTGGCGCAGCCCATCGGATTCTGAAGTCGCTGGAAGTCTACGGCTTGCATTGGGATGATCAGGTACTTTACCAAAGCACGCGTCACGAAGCCTACCGACACATCATCAGTGACCTGAAGGACAGAGGTTTCATATACCCCTGCACCTGTACCCGCAAGGATCTTCATGGCAAAGGAGGCGTCTATCCGGGGATCTGTCGAGACAAAACAGACAATACAAAGTCTCCATACTCCCTGAGAGTGAGATGCCCGGAAACCATCATTGCCTTTCAGGATCTGATCCAGGGCTCTATCGAATATGCCCTGCCTGATCTGGGGGACTTCATCATTCAGCGCAAGGATGGTCTCTTTGCCTACCAGCTGGCCGTATGTGCAGACGACGCTTATCAGGGGATTACTCATATTGTCAGGGGCCATGACCTTCTCAATGCGACACCCTGGCAGACCTATCTGTTGTCCTTGCTCAACACTGCCACTCCTGTCTACGCTCACGTTCCTGTTATCACGCTTGCGAACGGCGACAAGCTGAGCAAGCAGAATCATGCTCCAGAGATTCCTCTCCATCAGCCTGAACAGCAATTGATCAAAGCGTTGCAGGCACTGGGACAGAGGCCGGATACTGAACTGGAAGGCAGCAGTGTTTCCGAAATTCTAGAGTGGGGTATAAAGCACTGGCAGATCGATCATGTCGCAAAACGAGCATTTGTGCCGCTGACAGCTTTATCCTGATGATCGGGAGTGGTATACATAGACTATTACATTGTCGAGAAAGATGTGTCTAAGGAGTGGATATGTCCGTTATCAACAAGGTTGTGCGTCGTTTTCTGCCTGCGGCCTCATTGCTTTTTACTCTTGATGCTCTGGCTATTACCCCTCAGGAAATCACCCCAATGCCAGGAGTTGCTGTCGATATTACCGACTCTGAATTCTGTCAAAAAGCCCGTTTTGAACGCGAAAGCGCTGTTGGCAAAGAGCCAGATCTTTCCAGAATTGATGTCGTTAACGCTCAGGATGCTGCGCTCTGTTTTACCCCCGATGAAAACCTGTTTTTCATTGCCAATCAGGAAGCACAAAACATTCTGGGTCCTCATGCTCCCTGGTATTTACAGATCAGCCGTGAGTTTCGTGAGCGGGTGAAAGAAGCCTGCAAGATCATGGGCTATCAAAACGACGATGTCAGCCGGGCTTACGATCACTGCATAGAAAACCGCTACGAAGAATTGATGGGCCCCTACGAAGATAAGTACCGCAGGGAAGCAGGCAACTACGTCAGCAAAAGAAAACAGGTGGCAGAAAGTCTGGTGGTTCGTTGTGATGCAGCGTTGAGCATCAAACGCACTCGCCTGCCAAGGGACCTCAGGTTCCCACTGGCTTACTACGATAAGCACATCAACGCCCTGCCCAACTGGTTTCTGGAAGAAAAGCTGGAAGACACTGACTGGATCAAGAAGATGGGTGACCTGAAAGCCAACGAGCTGATGAGCGACATACTGGGCGACGACTGCCCGGGCAACATGGTTTACTGGGTGACCTATAATCCACCGGGTATCTGACAGATAACGATACCCACAGATAACACTACCCAGCCACTTTGCGGTTTATCTCAACACTGGTTAAGATGGACAGTCCGATATCAAGTTCGTACTGAAGTTTCATGTACATCTATCGTCTGGTTCTGCTTCTGGCTATCAGTATCTACCTTTTCTCTCCCGCCATCATGGGATGGTGGATTACGACGGGCGACAGCTGGTACCAACCCTGGATTCTCTGGTTTATCGTGATTCTGGCAGGTTTCCTGCTCCAGCCCAGGGGAAACTCCGATGAGTTTTGAACTCGAAGAACTTCTGCTTGTCAGTGTTGCATACCTGCTGGCCCTGTTCCTCTGTGCCTGGGCGACCGAGAAAGGATTGATTCCCAGAAAAATCACTCAGCACCCTGCTGTCTATGTTCTCTCTCTGGGTGTCTACGCCTCCAGCTGGGCCTACTTTGGCAGTTTGGGTTTTGCCAGTGAGCACGGCTATGTCTTTCTTGCTTTCTATCTGGGTGTGAGTGGAGCTTTCCTCCTGTCTCCGGTTTTACTCCATCCCATTTTGAGGATCACCCGAACCTACCAGCTCAGCTCACTGGCAGACCTCTTTGCCTTCCGGTTTCGAAGCCCTCTGGCCGGAACCCTGGCCACTGTGCTGATGCTAACGGCAACCATGCCTCTGCTATCCCTACAAATTCAGGCAGTATCCGACAGTATTCACCTGATCAGTGAGGAATACTCTCCGGAACGACTTGCCATCGTTTTCTGTGTCATGGTGGCCCTGTTTGCAGCGCTGTTTGGTACTCGACACCTCTCAACCCGTGACAGGCAGCGGGGTCTGGTCATGGCAATGGCGGTTGAGTCAGTGGTCAAGCTTGTGGTGATGGTGACCTTGGGTCTGGTTATTCTGTTTGAAGTCTTTAATGGTCTTGATGGCGTGGAGGCCTGGCTTGCTGTTCATCAGGATAAACTGATAGAAATGCAAACGCCGCTTCAGGATGGTCCCTGGCGCAGTATGCTGCTGATGTTTTTTGCTTCGGCAATTGTCATGCCGCACATGTTTCACATGACTTTTGCCGAGAATCGCAGTCAGCGTTCCCTTCATATTGCCAGCTGGGCACTTCCCCTGTTTCTTCTGGTACTGAGTCTACCCACCCTGCTGATTCTTTGGGCAGGTATCAAGCTGAACAGCCCGGTGGCAGCTGACTACTTTCCGCTGTTCATTGGTCAGGCTCTGGACATGCCCTGGCTAACTATTGTCGCCTATATTGGGGGACTGGCGGCCGCCAGTGGCCTGACGATTGTCACAATTCTGGCTCTGTCCTCAATGATCATGAATCACATAGTGTTGCCCTATTACCCGCCCCACCTTCAGATTGAGGTGAATATCTATCGCTGGCTGATCTGGTTCAAGCAATTCATTATTGTGGCGCTCATTATGAGTTCCTACGGCTTTTATCGCATGCTTGAAGCCGAAAAGGCACTTTATAATCTGGGGGTTATTGCCTACGTGGGTGCCCTGCAACTCCTTCCGGGAGCACTCTGTGTGCTGTATTGGCCCAAAGCCAACCATAAAGGGTTTATTACCGGTCTGATCGGCGGCACAACCTTATGGTTCTTCACTATGATGTTGCCCCAAATGGTCGACTTCAGCCTTTTCAGCTCAACCATGGATGAGGTGTCGACCTATCTTTATCAACAGTGGCATCTACTGGGTATGACCTCTTTGACGGTCAATGCAGTGCTGATATATCTGGTCTCAAACTTCACCTGTATGTCCCCCGAAGAACGTTCAGCCGCCAGTGCCTGTCAGGTTGAAAGCAACAGCCGCAACGATCAGAAAGTTCCTGAAGCCAAGTCTGCTCATGATTTCCATGAAATGCTGAGTAAACCTCTGGGAGGACGGGTGGCGCATAAGGAAGTGTCCAGAGCACTCAGCGATCTCAACATGAGAGAAGATGAAAACCGCCCTCATGCTCTTCGTCGTCTGAGGGAGCGGATCGAGAAAAACCTTTCGGGTCTGATGGGGCCAAGCGTAGCCCACGATATTGTTGACACCTTCTTGCCCTGGGATGAAAACAAGGGCTACGTTGCCCGGGATATTCATTTCATGGAATCACGGCTTGAAGCCTATCACAGTCGATTGAGCGGTCTGGCCGGAGAACTGGATGACCTGAGGCGCTACCATCGGGACATTCTGAATAATCTTCCTATGGCCCTCTGCTCAGTGGATGCGGCTGGAGAAATCATGCTCTGGAACCAGGCCATGAGCCACATGACCGCTATCCCGGCCTCAGAGGTTCTGGGCAGCCCTCTGAACCGGATTCCAGAGCCCTGGAATGACATTCTCAGCAACTTTGCCCGGATAGACAGTCAGCACCTGCCTAAACATGGTGTAGAAATTAATGGGCAGTTGCGTTACTTCAATCTTCACAAGGCCAACCTTGAAGCACTGGTGTATGGTCCCAATGGCAACAAGGTGATGCTGCTGGAAGATCATACAGAGAACCAGATGCTTGAAGATCAGCTGTTTCACAGTGAACGCCTGGCCTCCATAGGACAGCTGGCGGCCGGTGTCGCTCACGAGATTGGCAACCCGGTCACCGCTATTGATTGTCTGGCTCAGGAGCTGAAAGCCCTCTCAGAAGAAGGCGATACCCGGGAAGTAGCGGGCCAGGTACTCGAACAAACCCAGAGGATTTCCAGAATTGTTCAAATGCTCATGAACTACTCCCACAACGGTAAAAATCGATCACAAACGAGCACTCATGAACCCGTTGATCTTTTTACCAGTGTTCAGGAGTCTATCAGCCTGTTGCAACTTGGACGAAAGAGCAGCAATATCAGCTTTCTTAACTTGTGTGATCCGGAACACAGAGTGACGGGCAATCCACAGAAACTGCAACAGGTTTTCATTAACCTGCTGAATAATGCGGTAGATGCTTCCGATGAGAACAGTACAATCACAATCAGAACATCGGCCTCTGCCCACACTGTCAAAATCGAAGTTGAAGATCAGGGTCATGGCATTCCTGCCAACATTCAGGAACGTCTGTTTGAACCCTTCTTCACCACCAAAGAGACGGGTAAAGGTACCGGTCTTGGTCTGGCACTGACCTGGAATATCATTGAAGAACACTTTGGTACCATCAGAGTCATCAGTCCAACCGATAAAAATCTGGATAAAGGTACACTCTTTGAAATTTCCCTGCCGCGTCATGAGCCGCAGAGCATCAGGCAGCAGCATGGTTATATGACTTATCGGCCCCATGACTCACGGGAGCAGGAGGGGGAAACTGTATGAACCAGGGTAATATTCTCATTGTTGAGGACGAAGAAATTATTCGTGCCTCCCTGAGAAGACTGCTGGAAAGAAACGACTACAGCGTCAGTGAAGCAGGTTCTGTCCACGAAGCTGAGCTGTCTTACACATTAAAAGATTTTGACCTGATCATCAGTGACTTGCGCCTGCCCGACTCACCCGGTACCGAGATGATCAACCTGGCTGAAGGCATACCGGTCCTGATTATGACCAGTTATGCCAGCCTGAACTCAGCCGTCAGCACCATGAAAATGGGCGCTGTTGACTATATTGCCAAACCCTTTGATCACTCTGAAATGCTGGACCGTGTTGCTGCTATCATGACCAGCAAACTGTCTGCACCTGATAAATCAACGGAAAAAGTGGTTTGTGACACCCACTCAGGATACAACGGCATTCTGGGTCACTGTGACGCCATGAAGCTGCTCTTCAAACGCATTCGGAAAGTTGCCCCGACCGATGCCACTGTTCTGATTCAGGGCGAATCGGGTACAGGTAAAGAGCTGGTCGCCAGAGCCCTCCATGAGAACAGCCGCCGGGCCAATGGCCCAATGATCTCAGTCAATTGTGCTGCTATTCCGGAGACACTGATTGAATCCGAACTTTTTGGTCACGAGAAAGGCTCCTTTACCGGCGCCACGGCTGCCCGAACCGGCCTGATTGAAGCTGCCAATACTGGCACCCTGTTCCTTGATGAAATCGGTGAACTCCCTCTGGAAGCTCAGGCCCGATTGCTTCGGGTTCTTCAGGAAGGAGAAATCAGAAGGGTGGGCTCTGTGCATTCCCAGAAAGTCGATGTGCGACTGATTGCCGCTACCCACAGAAATCTGCGCCAGCTCTCTGCTAGCGGTCATTTCCGGGAAGACCTCTACTATCGATTGAAAGTGGTGGAGCTGAGAATTCCGGCATTGCGTGAGCGGGGCAACGACGTATTACTGCTTGCAGAGAAGCTACTGGAAAAAGTCTGCAAGAAGATGGAGCTGGAAGTTTATTCGTACTCTCCTGAGGCCATGGCAGCCATCTGTCAGCATCAATGGCCAGGGAACGTGCGAGAGCTGGAACATGCCATTGAGCGAGCTGTCATCCTCTGTGACGATGACATCATTACGCCTGAGACTTTGGATCTGGATGTTCACGTCAAGTCAACTCTTTTCAAGGCTGACACCAGCAACACGAACAGTCACAATGAGGTCGAAACTCAGGACGGTTTGTCTCTGGAAGATTACTTTCAGCGCTTCGTGCTCGAACACCAGAATCAAATGACCGAAACCGAACTGGCCCGGAAACTCGGTATCAGTCGTAAAACGCTCTGGGAGAGACGACAACGGCTGGGTATTCCCAGGAAAAAGACCACAGCCTGAGCCAAAAATCACTCCGACCCGATAATCTTTCACACTGCTCGTTTGGATCCCCGGTTCAATGGGGATCTGAGGCAAATTCAGGATAAATTATTCTTATCAATAAAAAACAGCTATTTCATAACGGATCAAGCTATCAAATCAATGGGAAGATACCTGAACACTGCCTATAATTTTCCTGTTGCTCTCGCAACACTCCATCGTCTTCATTTTTATTTTCGTTTTCATTTTCATTGAGAATATCTATCATGAATTTGCTACAACCAGACGGCTTATGTCGCAGGGCTTCCCTTGTTGCGTTGTCAGGCCTGTTCATCGGCTTCACTCCACTCAGCCATGCTGACCCTGCGGACAATGCAACGAAACAGGTAGAAGCTGTTTTTAACGAGGGCATTGGCTTGAATGGAACCGTTGATCTCGGCAAATGTATAATGAGAGTTAATCCCGACAGTAGCCAGGCAGAAATCAAAAACCCAGCACAATCCATTTTTAATCATCCGGGTAGTATTAAGGATGTGGGCATCAGCTTGTTTAACTCTCGCCTTACCAGACTGACCTTTGACGATATGCCCAATCCTACCTATCTGGTGCGCTCTGAAGACCTCATAATCGCCTCAGATACCGGCGACAAGCCGGGCTGGGTGATCAAAGAATTCAGATTTACCTTGGGAACGGCGATGGAAGCAAGAGTACAGCTCAGTGGCAACGTGTCATGGACCTGGGACTGCGCTGACGCCGCTATTAACATAATGAATGGACCACTTCAGACCCCACCCCCAGCAGCCCCTGCCGAGAAGCCTACCGGAGAGTTGTAACGCTGCTTTCAGGAGCCGGATTTGAGCTGGGCGATTTTCAGCTCATTTCTGGCCACCTTAAGGTGGCTGATGGCGTCCAGTTCCATTCTTTGTAGTCTCGACTCTTGGGCGGTCTGTTCACGATAGGCTGCCTCGGCGTCGTCCCGCTCGGATTTAAGTACATCCATTTTCCCTGCCAGCTCTTCATCGGCTGCCTGACTAGCTTCCAACAGCGCCATCTTGCTATTGAGACGGGTCAGTTTCTCGGAATACTCTCCAACCCTATGCTGGACCTCTTCCAGATTTTTCAAAACGGAGGCTTCAAAGGCTTCTGCCTCGCTTACCCGCTGCTGGAGCTGCTGCAGATGGTCGGATTCCATGAATGTGTTATTTCCTCGCTGCTTCTTTGTCAATTCTTTCCAAGTCTTTTTTCACTGACACAGGGTATTGCTGCTGGATTTCGACCATACTATCGCCAAACATAATATGTTCAATAAACCCCCTATTGAAAAGTTTAAATTTCTCCGGATCTCTCATGGCTCCCAACATGCAAGCACTGAGACCGGACCTGAGCCTGACTTGTTCCTCAACATTCAGACCTGAGGCCACAATATCAGCCAACACCTGTCGATAGTCATTGGGTTTGTGCAAAGTTTCCATGGCCTTTTCCAGCGCCTGTGCAGTCATTGCTTTTTGAGGCGTAATCCCCTTAAGAAAAGCCCTCATCTGGGTCTTACCAGACTTCAAAGGAGGCAGCTCTGATGGACTGAAACTGGCCCTGTCGGATGGTGTTCTGGAAACCTCTTGCTTCTGCCCCTCAATTATTGGCTCTTTTATCGGCTTTTCAACTTTTGATGCTTCGTTTTTCTTTAGCAGCTCTTTTGGACTTTGCGTTTTCTCAGACAGTCCGGTTTTCTTTCGGGCAGCCTTTTTTGCTGCTTTCTCCTGTTGCCTGAGAATTCTATCGTCTTCTTTTTGCTGTTTCTTGTATGCTTTTTCAGATTGTCGAGCCAATTTCACTGTTTGCTTTAACGAAGCCACTTCGATTTCCAGCTGTTTGACTTCGGTTTCAGCGTCTGAAATATGATGCTTGATCGCGTCTTTCACTGGCGCTGTATCAATGCCATGCTTCATCTGCTTTTCATCGGCTTTAGCCAGTAACTTCTTACCGTGAGCCGCGAGAGCCTTAGCTTTCTTCTGAGCCCTTTGCAAAGACTTGAGTTCTTCTCCCAATCTTTTGCTGGAATGATCCTTAGCTGCCACCACTTTACTGCGGATTTTTGGTACCGACCTACCCAGAGACAATAAGTCTTTTTGCAATCGGTCAAGCGCCTGATGCGCTTTCTTATCAGCCTTTGCAGCCCTCTTTTGTTCTGCTTTCAGATCTTTTTGGGCACGCTCCAGATCCTTCACGTCCTGCTTTCGTGAACTCACCAAATCGTCAGAATCCCGGGCCGCGCAAAATGCGTCGTTTTCAGCCTTGGTCATTCTCTTACCGCCCAGTCCCAATTCCAGCAAGTTCTCTTCCAGTACGCCCTGCTTGGCCAGACTGTGCGCCTCGGACTGAAGATTCCTGGCTTCTTTCAACGATGTATTAGCGTCTTTCAAAGCTACTTTCAGGGCATCTTCGCTGCTTCTGTCAACCTTGGGTCTCGTTTTGGAGCGCTCCTGAGAAATCTTTTTTTGAACATTATTGGTTTTGGCAGCAAGCCGATCTTCGCGGGAAGCTTGTATAGGCAACTTCTTCTCCACATCGCCGGGTAAAACCGCCTGAATATTAAATTCCGGCAGGCTTCTGCCGGAGAGTCTTGAAGGCTCAAGGCTGCCATCATTCAGACTGACTCTCAGATCAACAGCGATGATAGAGTCACAATTGAGACGGCCCGGATTTCCAGCTTCTTGCCGTATGACAGGCGCTGAATCTGTTCCTGAAATTTTGGGGAGGGCTGGTGATATCCCTGCCTGTGAAATGTTGGATTGAGGCATCTGGCACCTGAATGTCTTGTCATAAGGCCTCAGGGAAGAGACCCTTTATTGTTAATCTAGTACAGTCAGGAGCTGATTCGTTTAGCACCTCATCCAGTCGTGATACTTTTTGACCCAGTTCAACAAACCCTCCGGCGCATGAGCACGTTTCCATTCACCTGCAGCATATTTGTTGGCTTCGCTGAGCGTTGGATAAATGTGAATAGTGCCAAGAATCTTGTTCATTCCCATATTGTGTTTCATGGCTGTGATGTATTCGGTGATCAGTTCACCGGCATGATAACCCACAATAGTGCATCCCAGAATCTTGTCACTGCCGGGCTTGGTCAGAACCTTGATAAAGCCTCTGTCTTCCTCGTCGGCAATAGCCCTGTCCAGATCATCAATACCGTAGCGGGTGACTTCAAAAGGAACCCCCTGTTCCCTGGCTTCTGTTTCATTAAGGCCCACTCTGGCCACTTCCGGGTCAGTAAAGGTGCACCAGGGCATCACTGAATAATCGACTTTGAACTTCTTGAAGCGCCCGAACAGAGCGTTGACAGAAGCATACCAGGCTTGATGGGCCGCAGCATGGGTGAACTGGTAAGGCCCGGCCACATCACCACAGGCGTAGATATTCGGGAACCGTGTTTGCAAATATTCGTTCACCGCTATCGTTCCACGTTCTGTGGTTTCTATCCCGAGTGCTTCCAGTCCCAGACTGGCGGTATTGGCTTTGCGACCTGTGGCAAAAAGGACGGCATCGAAATCGATTTCAACAGTCTGACCTTCATGCTCAGCCAACAGCCACTGTCTATTGCCTTCCCTGTGAAAGGATCGGGTTTCGTGATTCAGCCGCAAATTAACCCCATCTTCACGGAACTGGGACATCACCTCCACAGAAACATCCGGATCTTCCCGGTGCAACAGGCGGGGACCATGATCCAGCTGTGTCACATTGACACCCAGCCGAGTGAAAGCCTGAGTCAATTCACAACCGATCGGCCCACCACCGATGACCAGCAGTTTTTGTGGTTTTTCACGAATCTCCCAGACGGTATCCGATGTGTAATGGGTAATCTGATCAACACCGGGCAAAGACGGTACAAAAGGTCTGCCACCACTGGCAATAATGATATTTCGGCTGGAAATCGGCCGACCGTCCACCTCGATCTCCCAGGGACTGGTCAGCCTGGCTGTCCCCGTTACACAGCTTACACCCAGATCGGTGTAACGTTCGACAGAGTCATGAGGCTCAACCTGCCTGATGACCGATTGCACCCGTTCCATAACGGCATTGAAATTTACATCAGCCTGCACATTCTCCAGACCAAACTCATTAGCCCTCTTCATGTAGTGGGCCATCCTGGCTGATCGAATCAAAGCCTTGCTGGGAACGCAGCCGGTATTGAGACAGTCGCCACCCATTCTATGCTTTTCAATTAAAGTGACTTTGGCTTTTACGGCAGCAGCAATGTAGCTGCTTACCAATCCGGCAGAACCCGCACCTATCACGGTCAGGTTATTATCGAACTTAAGGGGTTTTCTGAAACCCTTGTAAACACCGGAATAATTAAACATGACTTAATCCCCCTTCTTTTTTTCGCTCACGGAAGGTTTTTTGATCAGGCTAATAGCTTTGCGTGCTAACCAGGGGAAAGTCCCCAGCAGCACAAAGGAGCCGATAAGCCCCGGCGTTAAAATACCACTGACAGACAATTCCTGAACCTGCCCAAGCTGAGCACCGGCATTCACATAGACAGCGGTTCCCGCCAGCATGCCAAGCTGACTGACCCAGTAGAACGTTCGGGTTTTCATGGGCGTCAGCCCCATGACCAGGTTAATCACAAAGAATGGGACTGCCGGAATCAATCTTAAGGTCAGAAGATAAAACAGGCCATCTTTCTCAATACCTTTGTTGACGGTTTCCAGATGATGACCAAATTTGTTCTGAACCCATTCCCTAAGCAGTGTTCTGGAAATAAGGAAAGCGAGCGTGGCCCCTATAGTGCTGGCAAAAGAGATCACTATCAGGCCTGTCGTCAACCCGAAAATAGCCCCACCGACCAGGGTAAGGATAACAGCGCCCGGCAGGGAAAGTGCCGTTACAACCAGATAAATAGCAAAGAACACGACAATGGTGAGGGCAGGGCTATCGCTATAGAGCGATTGGAAATTATCACGAGTCAGGTATTGCTGTACATCAAGTGTAAAAAAGGCAGTAATGGCTGCCACAACAGCCACCAGCAAAATTATTTTAGTTTTATTCATACAAGGGTTCTTCGCCTGTTGTCTCCGGAACGGATTTTCAACATTCTGTCGGAAAAGCGCGTAGCGCATCTTTTTCGTATAATGCCTGTCAGACTATACGTTAGCCACACCCTTAAGGTTTCAAACGTTATGAGCGGGGTATTCGGCTTTATCCCTCATAACGATCAGGGTTAACAGGCGAAAGAATCACTTTTAATCATCTTCTTCAGAGTATCAGTATGATCCAGCGACCCTTCCCAGCCAGCCGTCCCAGACGGATGCGCTTTGACGATTTTTCCCGCCGTCTGATGCGGGAGAACCATCTTACCCCGAACGATCTGATCTATCCCTTATTCATTCTGGAAGGCTCTAATCACCGGGAAGCCATTCCTTCCATGCCGGGCATAGAGCGGATGACGGTCGATGAGCTGATTCGCGAAGGTGAAGAGCTTCTGGAACTGGGTATTCCGGCCATTGCTCTGTTTCCGGTCACACCGGCTGAGAAGAAGTCTGATGATGCGGCCGAAGCCTGGAATCCGGAAGGTCTGGTGCAGCGCGCCGTTCGTGAGTTAAAACAAAAACTGCCTGAGCTGGGCATTATTACTGATGTGGCTTTGGACCCATACACCAGTCATGGACTGGATGGCCTGATTGATGAAACAGGTTATGTCGTTAACGACCCAACCGTCAATGTACTGGTTAAACAAGCGCTGTCTCATGCCGAGGCCGGGGCCGATATAGTCGCTCCCTCCGACATGATGGACGGCAGAATTTCAGCCATTCGCACCCGACTCGAAGAAACCGGTCATCTGAACACCCGGATTCTCGCTTACTCAGCCAAATACGCTTCCAGCTACTACGGCCCATTTCGGGATGCTGTGGGCTCTGCAGGCAATCTGGGCAAGAGCAACAAGAACAGCTTCCAGATGGATGTAGCCAACATTGATGAGGCTCTGCACGAGATCGCAGCTGATCTCAATGAAGGTGCAGATATGATCATGGTTAAGCCCGGTATGCCTTACCTGGATGTTGTCAGAAGAGCCAAGGATGAGTTCAAGGCACCCACCTTTGTTTACCAGGTCAGTGGCGAGTATGCCATGCATCAGGCTGCGATTGCCAACGGTTGGCTGGACCGAAATGCCATCATGACGGAGTCTTTGCTCTGCTTCAAACGAGCCGGAGCCGATGCCATTCTTACTTACTACGCTAAAGAAGCGGCCCGGCTGATCAGACAATAACAGTGCGGCCGTTATTTAAGGGAACTTAAAGTGCCAGATACGATCTAATAAAAAACGTTTGCTAGCTGGCAGCCCTGTCGAGTCAAAGCGTCATAGGGCTGTCATTTTTCTTTGCTAAATACATCGCGTCTGACTGAACTCGAGGCAGGCTGTCTACAAGGCTGTGCCCAAAGATAATGTCTTAATACTCAACTCAGTCATCAAAACGTCGTACAATTGCGTTAAAACAATAAGCCACCGTCAGTCCGGCTTGTACATGAATTCGTATACTGCCACTAAAGATGTCGCAAGAGGTCCCATGGATAATTCACAAGACCGGGAACTCCCCGAACTCAATGCCAACGCAAAAGAGAGTCTCGAGCCTGTTGCCCAGACGCCTCGTATTACAGACCTTAGTAGCCCGGACTATTACATCAACAGGGAGCTGAGCCATTTGCAGTTCAACCGTCGTGTGCTTGAACAGGCATTGAACGACGACCACCCCTTGATTGAACGCCTCCGGTTCCTGCTGATTTATAGCTCGAACATGGATGAATTTTTTGAAATCCGTGTTGCTGGCCTGATGCAACAGGTAGAGTTTGCCCGCGAGCAAGTGGATTTGGATGGCCTGCGCCCCCAAGCGGTTCTGAAAGAGATCAGCCTTCAGGCCAAGGAAAATGTTCAGCTGCAATATGAAATTCTGAACGACAAACTACTGCCTCGTCTGGCCAAGCAGGGCATTCGATTTATTCGGCGTAACCAGTTGAACGACAAGCAGAAGGCCTGGATCAAGCGCTTCTTCTACAACGAAGTCATGCCCATCATCAGCCCTATTGGACTGGACCCGGCTCATCCCTTCCCGAGACTGACCAACAAACTGCTCTGCTTTATTGTCGCAATGGAAGGCAAAGACGCTTTTGGTCGTGAAACAGGTATGGCTATTATTCCTGCGCCAAGATCTTTACCCAGGGTCGTAGAACTGCCTGAAGAGGTCTGTGACAAGGGTGGCAGGAATTATGTATTTTTGTCGTCTATCATCCATTTGCACATGCAGGATCTGTTCCCGGGTATGACCATCAAAGGTTGTTACCAGTTCCGGCTGACCCGAAACAGTGATCTGGACCTTGAAGATGAAGTGGAAGATCTGGCCAAGGCCCTGCAGGGTGAATTACTCTCCCGCCGCTACGGTGAGGCAGTGCGCCTTGAAGTTGTGGATAACTGCCCACAGCCGCTGGTTGATTTCCTACTGAAAGAATTTGGCCTGACGGAAGATGAACTCTACCGCGTCAATGGTCCGGTCAACCTGACCCGCATGATGTCAGTATGCAACGAAACGTCACCAGAGTTTGATCACCTGACCTTCCCCAGCTTTACACCCAGCTACCCGAAGGTACTGCAAGCCCGAAGCTCCCGTTCTGTTAATATGCTGGATGCTATTCGTAAGTCCGATATTCTATTGCATCATCCCTTCGAATCCTTCACTCCGGTTGTGGATATGCTGCGCCAGGCAGCCACTGATCCGAATGTTCTGGCAATACGTCAGACGTTGTACCGCACCGGAGCACGCTCCGAAATGGTCGATGCTCTGGTAGAAGCGGCCAGGAAAGGTAAAGAAGTCACGGTTATCGTGGAAATTCGAGCCCGTTTTGACGAAGAAGAAAACCTTGCACTGGCAAGAAGACTTCAGGAAGCTGGGGCGGTTGTTGTTTACGGAGTGGTTGCCTATAAAACCCACGCCAAACTGATTCTGATTGTTCGTCGGGAAGGCAAAAAGATCCAGCGGTACGCACACCTGGGCACCGGTAACTACCATGCGGGAAACGCACGACTCTACACCGACTACAGCCTGCTCACCTGCGACAAGGATATGACTAACGATGTTCGCAAGATTTTTCAGCAGCTGACAGGTATGGGCAAGGCTGTGCGTGTGCGCAAACTTTTTCATGCGCCCTTCACGCTCAAGAAAAGCCTGATTGAACTGATCAATCAGGAAGCTGTTAATGCCAGAGAAGGCAAAGCGGCCCGTGTGATCATCAAGGTAAACTCACTGACCGAAAGCCAAATGATCAAGGCTCTCTACCGGGCTTCTCAGGCTGGGGTAGAAATTCATCTGATCATACGTGGCATCTGCTGTCTGAGACCCGGCATTCAAGGACTGTCTGAAAATATTCAGGTGCGTTCTATTGTGGGCCGTTTTCTTGAGCACACCCGCATTTTCTACTTTGAGAACGATGGAAATTCCAGAGTGTACTGCTCCAGTGCCGATGGTATGGTTCGTAATCTGGATATGCGTGTTGAAACTTGCTTCCCCATTGAAGAACCGAAGCTGGCAGCACGAGTGAAGAAAGAGCTGGAACTTTACCTGTCAGACAATACCCGCAGCTGGCAGTTGCAGAGTGATGGTCAATATCTTCAGAACAAACCATCAAGGGGCCAACGTCGCAGAAATGCCCAGAGAAGGTTGCTGGAAACACTGGCAAACTACACTCACTGATTCACAGACAGGGATCCGGGACAAGGTGGGTTTTGTCCTGAATCCATCAATCAACACGCTTTCATAACACTCGATGTTCAAAGCAAGGCATTTGCTTCCTGATCTCCTGCAGTGCTTTTATATTCAGTTCAGTGGTCAAAACACAGGGAGTATTATCGGCTTCTGCCAAGACTTCACCCCAGGGTGAAATAATCATGCTATGTCCCCAGGTTTCTCTCTTATTGGGATGAGTCCCCCCCTGGTTAGCCGCCAGGACATAACAATGGTTCTCGATGGCACGAGCCCTTAATAATGGCTCCCAGTGGGCCTGTCCTGTCACCCTGGTAAATGCTGAAGGTACGGTAATGATTTCTGACTCCCTGACTCTCAGTTCTCGATAAAGCTCTGGAAAACGAACGTCGTAGCAGATAGTCAGGCCTGTTCTGGCAAATTCCATATCCACTACATTCAAATCATTGCCCGGCGAATAGTCATCGGATTCCCTGTAACGACGAGTGCCGTCCGATACATCGGCATTAAACAGATGAATCTTGTCGTAGCGAGTGATTTCATGACCCTGGGGGTCATAAACAAAGCAGGACGCCCTGCTATTCTCTCCTTCATTGACGACACAGGGAATAGAACCACCTACCAGCCAAGCCCCATATTGACGGGCAATGCGGGACATCCAGTTTCTGACCACACTGGTATTATTGCCCAAAGCGGGAATATCCCCCCCCAACTGGGCAAAACATTCAGGCAGCACAAGGATGTTAGCTGATGACTCCATTCCTGAAAGAAGATCTTCTGCCTGCTTTAGATTGGCTTGAACATCAGGTCCGGAACACATTTGGACCACAGCAGCGGTAACTGCTTTACTCATAGGCTTTCCCCTCTGCCATAGATTAACTTCTCCAGTGTAATAGATGTGACACCCTCTGAGTGGAATCCTGACTCCCGGAGGGGCGAGCTTACAATGATAAGAGCTGCCCAAGTGGCTGCCGCCACTACCAGAGGTGTAGCAATGTCAAGACCCGCGCCAATTATCCTCTCCCAGGCACTCTCAGGATAATCAAAAGACTTCTTGTCTTTCGCTGCCTTTATCACATTTCGCATTGCTGATAGGCCAGACACAACCCATCCACTGAGAATGAATCAGCTTTTGCTGATCTTTTCGATGGGCTTTGAGTCGGATACTTTGACGCATTTTTGAACCTGTCTCGCTGCATGGCATTATGCTATTTTAGTCGCAAACAGCAAGGCTAAAGCCTAATACTGGTCAGACCCGCCTCTCAAGAAGCGAATTTTCACCAGCGTTCAGATCAGATTAAGCGAAATTTACTTAAGAAAATGTTGCCAGTTGTTAACCAAGTGCCGTTTATTGGCTTTACCAAACGATACCCTGGCTCGCTGCTGTTTGTACAATCTCAACCCTGTTGATAAAAACAAGAGATGATCTCAATCTATGTGTCTGATTACCCTGTCCTGGCAACCGGATACCGAGTACCCGCTGATTCTGGTCGCCAACCGCGATGAATTCTATGAGCGGCCAGCAAAAACCGTTCACTTTTGGGAGGACAATCCGGAGATTTTTGGTGGCCGGGATTTAGAAGCCGGAGGCAGCTGGCTGGCTCTGAGTTGCAGAGGCAGAATAGCCGCCATCACCAACTATCGGGAATGGCCCCTTCAACCGGGAGCTCTGTCCCGTGGTCATCTGGTGAGTAATTTTTTAAATAGTAACCTATCACCCAAAGAATACCTGAACAAGATTCATCATAAAGCCGATCATTACTCTGGCTTTAACCTGCTGGTCGGCGATTCCAGCGGTCTGTACTACTATTCCAATCGAATGGGCAGTGTTGTTTCATTAAAGCCCGGCTTCCACGCCCTAAGCAACCACCTCTTGAACAGCCCCTGGCCCAAGCTGGAAAAAGTAAAGCAGGGATTGGCTCAGCATGTTGAACATCACCGGAAACCCGAGCCTGAAGCACTGATTTCTATGATGCACGATGACTCAAAAGCACCCGATGACCAACTACCCAATACCGGTGTGAGTCAGGAGCAGGAAAAGTTTTTATCCAGCTGTTTTATAGCCAGCGAACAATATGGAACACGAAACACCAGTGTTCTGATTCTCGACAGGCAGGGTTCTCTCAGCTGGACTGAGCAAATCTATCTGCCTCATGGACAAACCGGGAAAAAACGCCAGCTCTCAATGGCATTTCCAGTATCATGGCAACCCGCCGCGAGATCGGTCAACCTAAAAAATGACCACAAAGCAGCCAAAAACAGCTAACTTTCATAACACATGGTTTGTCTCTATTCCTTTCAGAAGATCTGGAACATTGCTTTCAGCAGCTTCCGCAAAGTGTCGTATCCGCAGTTAATTCGTAGTGAGAAGTAAGGAGTATAAGATGAGATTACAAGCCCCTATCCGACTTTATAAGTCCCTGCTGGCCGCACTGATGCTGTTCTTCTCGATGACCCTGCAGGCCGATGGTTGGCATCAAATAGGCGAGAAACATATCATCCCTTCTCAAGACACGGCAACCATCAAAATCTCTTCTGACAACGGGGACATTCCCTACAAAACTGTGAAATTTCATATCACTCAGGGTAGTTTGAAAATCCGTTCTGCCAAGGTACATATGAGTGATGGACAAGTGATAGACCTGAGTGTCCAGAAGCTTATGCTACCGGGACTGGAAACCCGGGGCTTCCCGATTCCTGACCATGGCCGCTCTATTAAAAAAATTGTACTTTATATTGAGGCTCCCCTCGATCACTCATCCAATGTAGTTGTTTATGGTATCAAAGCAGACACTTCTGAAAAGAAATCCTAGTGCAGCCGAGCTGTCACCCGCATGCGGGGTCTGTCAGCGAGTCAGACCATGGAAGGTTTGTCGGAGCGGTAGGCATAGCCAGACATCAGGTTTTGTTTTCTGAGCTTGAGTGCGTAGCTTCAATGGGTTTGACCCGTTCTAGCTGGAAAAGCGTTTACTCTTGATGCCCATCACTTTACCGAGCCCCTCCCGACAGAGGGCCAACTCCAGAGTGCTCCGGATCAGATGAGAATTGTCCAGCGTCATCACATCCTCCAGAATCTCTCTGGCTCTTTCCAGAGTGATTTTCCTGAGCGCCCACTTCACCTTAAGCAAGTTGGTGGCACTCATGGACAGCATGTCAAACCCCATAGCCAGAAGTAGAACGGAAGCTACGGGGTCACCGGCCATTTCACCACAAATACCGACGGTTCGGCCTTCTTTATGACAATCTTCGACCACTTTTCGAAGCGCCTGCAAAACCGCCGGATGAAAAGAATGATATAAATCAGCCACCCTGGGATTATTACGATCCACCGCCAGAAGATATTGCGTGAGGTCATTGGAACCGATCGACATGAAGTCCACACTCTGGGCCAGTTCACGAACCTGATAGACGGCAGCAGGAACCTCAATCATGACTCCGACCGGAGGCATCACGACCGGCAAGCCTTCGGCTGACACTTCGCCGTGAGCCCTATGGATAAGATGCTGTGCGTCTTCTACTTCAAAGACACTGGTTACCATTGGCAGCATGATTCGAAGATTATCCAGTCCAACACTGGCTTTGAGCATCGCCCGGATTTGAACCAGAAATATTTCCGGATGATCCAGGGTTACCCTGATACCACGCCACCCTAAAAAGGGGTTGTCTTCTTCAATGGGAAAATAGGACAGCGCCTTGTCCCCACCCACATCCAGCGTACGCATGGTGACCGGTCTGGGTGCAAAGGCTTCAAGCTGCTGGCGATAGATTTTTTCCTGTTCTGCTTCGCTGGGGAATCGTTCCTTGAGCATAAAAGGAACTTCGGTACGATAAAGACCGACACCTTCCGCGCCCCGATCCAGGGAACGAACCGTATCAGTCATAAGGCCGGTATTGACCCACAGTGGTAACCGGTGGTTGTCCAGAGTGACACAGGGCAGATCGCTGATCGTTTCCAGCCCTTTACTGAATTCTTTTTCTTCTTCAACAACGGCCTGATAATGTTCCAGCAGTTCCCTGGAAGGTGAGGCATAAACCAACCCAAGGTTACCATCAACAATCAGCTGCTTGCCGGACATCTTGTGATAGGGCAAATCAACGGCCCCCATCACTGTAGGAATACCCAGAGCCCTGGCCAGTATGGCCGCGTGGGAATTGCTTGAGCCCTGTATAGAGACAAGACCCGCCAACTTATCCCGGGGAACATCTGCCAGCATACTGGCTGTCAGTTCTTCACTGATCAGAATGGTTTGATCAGGGTAGGTTATGCACTCATGATCGTGTTGCTGAATACTGGCAAGAACCCGACGACCCAAGTCTTTGACATCAACAGCACGCTCACGCATGTAAGCGTCGTCCATCATTTCAAAATTACGGACGTGCTCGTTTATAACCTGCCTGAGTGCTCCCGGTGCCCAGTTACCCTGTTTCACCCGGTTTCTGATTTCCAACCCCAGTGCATTGTCGTCCAGCATCCGAAGATAGACATCAAATAACGCCTGCTCTTCTGCCGGCAGATGGCCAGAGAGCTTTTCGGCGGTGGCCTTCATTTCCGAACGGACCGATTCCAGAGCCAGATCCAAAGACTCCAGCTCTTTCTTGATGTCGTGGCAGGTTCGATCAGGAACAGCCCCTAAATCAGCGACCGGAGAAACGACAACGGCTTCACCAATAGAAACACCGGTTGCGCCGGGCGTCCCCTGAAAGCGAGCTGTTTTCTGAGTATTGACTGTAACATGCAGGGAACCAGTGGCCTCAGCATGGGCAATAACACCTGCTAGCTGGGCAGACATGGTGACCAGGAAAGCTTCTTCATGCTCGTCAAAACGGCGTTGTTCTTTTTGCTGAACCACCAGTACACCCAGGATCATCCGATGATGAATGATGGGAACCCCAAGAAAAGCATGAAACTTTTCTTCACCGGTTTCCTTGATGTAACGGTATTTAGGGTGGGAAGAAGCTGTTTTCAGGTTGATGGGCTCCTCTCTAAGACCCACCTGACCCACAAGACCTTCGGATTGGGATAAACGGGCGACACCGACAGCCTTTTTATTGAGGCCTTCTGTCGCCATCAATGTATAGATAGCCTTTTCAGCGTCGTAGAGATAGACAGAGCAGACTTCAGTACTAATGGCCTCACGAACCCGCTGCACAATGATATCCAGCGCAGCCTGCAAATTCGAGGCGGCACCGACTTCCTGTACAATCGAACGCAGGGTGTTCAGCATGGTGACTTAGTCCAGTCTACTTATCAGTCTCCTGAGTCTGCTATCTCAAAATAACAGACGCCCGATTCTGTTGTTTACTTTAAAACGGTTTTCCATGTCGTGACTGTCAGAAACAGGCTTCCATCACGCAAGTGCAAGGATAGCACTTGATTGAATATTGTCTGAGCCTTTGAAGCTGATGCCAGTATTGAACATCGTCTCAGTGTCAAAAGTCATGACTCTTTATTCGCTTGCAGGTGTCCTATTCGGGGAGCCAGCTCGCGCAAAGCACGGCGATAAACCTCCCTTTTGAATGAAACGACCTGTCCCAGGGGATACCAATAGCTGACCCATCGCCAGCCATCAAACTCGGGTGATCCTGTATGATCCACACTAACCTCGTCATCACTGCTCAGCAGCTTGAGCAGAAACCATTTCTGTTTTTGCCCAATACAAAGCGGATGCTGGTCTCGACGAACCAGTCTTCTGGGCAGGCGATAACGCAGCCAGCCACGAGTGCACGCCAGAACTTCTACGTCTTCCGGCTGAAGCCCAATCTCTTCATACAGCTCGCGATACATGGCTTCCTCAGGGCTTTCATCATCATTTATACCCCCCTGGGGAAACTGCCATGCTTCCTGTCTGATTCGCCTGGCCCAAAGAACCTGCCCGTGATGATTAGCGAGGATTATGCCCACATTAGGCCTGAATCCATCTGTATCAATCACTTAAGCGACTACCTTAAACTATCTATTACTTTGCATTGTTTCATAAAGCGCTGTAAAACAGCAATCAGGATCTGCGCAATCAGGATGCCACTTTTGCTTTCCTGAAAAGATCATGAACAGCCACTGGGGAGATTTTCGTAGTACAATCACCCCTCGTTTTTCAGCAGTGCAGTCTGGCAGGAGTATTTGTGGCTCTGGCAATTTTTGATCTTGATAACACCCTGATAGCCGGTGACAGTGACTATCTATGGGGACAGTTCATGGCCAATGAAGGCATAGTGGACGCTGCCCGCTTTCATGATGGCAATGATCATTTCTACCGTCAGTATGAAGCGGGTACGTTGGTTCTTAGTGAATACCTTGACTTCTGTCTTGAGCCACTAACCCATTACACTCTGGACGAACTTAAAGTCTGGCATGACCAATTCATGGAGCGGATCATTCGTCCCATTATGCTGGAAAAAGCTGCGAACCTTCTGAAAAAACACCGGGACCAGGGGGATCACCTGATGATCATAACCGCCACCAGCCGATTTGTTACCGAGCCTATTGCCAAAGCCTTTGATGTCGACACTTTACTGGCCATAGAGCTTGAGATTGAAGATAACCGCTACACAGGAAAAGTGGTCGGCACACCGACTTTTCAGGAAGGAAAGGTGATCCGTCTTAAGCAATGGCTACAGGAAAACCCGGAATATTCTCTGACAGGCAGCTGTTTCTATAGTGATTCAAAAAATGACCTGCCCCTGCTGGGCCAGGTGGATCACCCTTTCGCTGTTGATTCTGACCCTGAACTGACCGCAGTTGCTGCTGAGAAAGGATGGCCAGTCATCAGTCTCAGATAAACCGGATTTATTCTTTAAGAACTGTCCGTTTCTATGCTTTATTTAAGAGGTATCAGCAACTTGTCCTCTTCACTGCTGATACCTCCAGAGCAGATGCACCATACCCGGCCACCTGCTCACAATGATTAAAAAAAGCGGAGAAACCATGGACAGATCCCACTTCTACGCATTGATGGAAGGTGAAGGTAAACTGGACTACGAAGTTTATCTCAACACTCCACAAATTCTTAAAGCTCAGAAGCCCATGGCTGATCTTTGTAATAAAGATGAACTGATGTTTCAGGTCGTTCACCAGGTCGAAGAACTCTGGATGAAACTGATCGGTTACACACTACTGGACATCGATGATTACCTTCAGGAAACCCATACTCGCCGAGTCATCACCCTGTTCCAGAGAGTCAACAAAACACTGGACATGATGACCAGCCAGCTGCATCTGCTGGAAAGCATGTCGCCAAAAGAATATCAGGAAATCAGGCTGCAACTGGGCAATGGTAGCGGGCAGGAATCCCCCGGATTCAGAACCCTGCTGAAAATGCCCCCCTTCCTCTGGGAGAGTTATAAAAAACATTACCTCAACCAGAAAGGGCTGACGCTGGAAAAGATCTATAACTCACAATACACTCACTGCGAAGCCTATGTTGTGGCAGAAGCCCTCACCGAATTTGATGAACAGTTTCAGGCTTTCCGTATTCATCACCTTAAGCTGATCTACAGAACCATCGGCATGGGAGCCAAGTCTTTAAAAGGCCGCTCTGTAGAGCTTTTGCAAAAGGGCATTCAACACCGCTTCTTCCCCGAACTCTGGGATATCCGTGGCGCAATGACCGATGCCTGGGGCGGAGAATACGGTGTAAAAAGAGACAACTTGGGCAACCAGAAAAAAGCTGCTCATGACAACTGATATTCAAAAGCTTTTCCATCGACCGGAGCGGGGTGTCTATCTTCTGAACCATTCGGTTGGCTGTCTGCCCATCACCGCCAGCGCCGCTTTGCAGAGTCACTTCCTGGAACCCTGGAAACAGCAGGGCAGTAACGCTTGGGGACAATGGCTCGATAACCTGACCCGATTCAATTCTGCTCTGGCCATTCTGCTGAACGGTAAAACCCGGCAGTTTTGCCCACAGACCAACCTCTCAAGTGCACTGACAAAAATAGTAGGTTCGCTGCCATCGGCACCTTCTGACAGTCATGTTTTACTGTCAGAGCGAGACTTTCCTTCTATGGGATTTGTGATCCAGACCCTGTGTGATCGTTTCGGACTCAGGCCCCGCTTCGTACCCCATGAAGCTGACCTCACAGACCTGAACCGTTGGGATGAAATGCTGTCCGACGATGTCTGGCTGGCTTTTATCACTCATGTTCAGTCCAATGACAGCCTGCGCCTGCCTGTGTCTGACATCACAGAACTGACCAAAAGGAAGTCGATTATTTCAGTCGTAGATATCGCCCAGTCAGCCGGAGTTGTTCCCATTGACCTCAAACTCTGGCAGGCCGACTTCGTGATCGGTTCCAGTGTTAAATGGCTGTGTGGTGGACCTGGCAGTGGTTATCTCTGGGCCAGTGATGACATCATCGAACAATGCAGGCCTATGGATCTCGGCTGGTTTTCTCACCAGGACCCCATGGCGTTTGATATTCATCACTTTAACTATGCGGATGACGCGAGACGATTTACCGGAGGAACTCCTTCCATAATGCCTTTTACCGTCTCTGCAGAGAGTATCCGAACTCTGAGTCATATCGGTACCGAAAGGATTTTCCAACATAATCAGAAGCTGATTGATCGCATGATCGCTCGGATTAATCAAGGAGAGATTCGCTCTCCATTGCAGGGAAATCGTCGAGGAGGCACCCTGGCCATCTCATTTACAGATAACCAGAAAGCGATGAAAGCCATGCATGGTGCTGACATATTCTGCGATCAAAGATCCGAAGGCCTGCGTTTTTCACCTCACATCTACAATACGGAGGAAGACGCAGACCAACTGGTTGCAGTGATTAACCGGCTGAAATGCTAATCAGACTCGGGTCACCCGGGCAATGATCGCCTTGATGTACTCTGTCTCCGGTATGGCAGGCAGAACAGGGTGATCGGGGCCCTGGTGGCCTTGCTCGATGATTTGCAAATTACGATCAATATGGCGGCTGCCCGCTCTCAGAGCATCAAACAGTGAATCTTTTTGAAGATGCATGGAACAGGAACAGGACACCAAAATGCCATCCTTTTCCAGCAACCTCATGGCCAATTCATTAATACGGCGATAGGCCTGTTCACCCGCTTTGGTATCCTTGCGTTTCTTGATAAAGGCCGGTGGATCAACAATCACGACGTCGAACTTCTCACCTTCATCCCTCAGAGTTCTCAGAGTCGTGAAAGCATCGCCATGGATAGACTCAACACGATCGGCAAGACCATTAAGCCCGGCATTTTCATGGACCAGGTCTAACGCTTGTTCAGAAGCATCCACACAGGTGACCTGGCTGGCACCAAAAGCCGCACATTGAACGCCCCAGCCTCCGACATAACTGAAAACATCCAATACTTTCTTAGCATTGACGTAGTGACGCAAACGTCCACGGTTTAAACGATGATCGAAGAACCAGCCCGTTTTCTGACCTTTCATGACGGGCGCCCTGAACATGACACCATTCTCTTCCAGTTCGACTTTTTCCGGCATTTCGCCATAAGCCACTTCTACATACTCAGGCAGCTTTTCCAGCTGTCGACCGGTCCCGTCATTTTTCAAAAGAATACCTGAGGGCTTGAGCACCTTGACCAGAGCATCAACAATGTCGTCCCTGACCGCTTCCATACCAGCGGTGGACATCTGGGCAACAACATGATCACCAAAACGATCAACCACCAGTCCCGGTAAACCATCACTGTCGCCAAAGACCAGACGGTAGAAGGGTTTATCGAACACTCTCTCCCTCAGACTCAACGCCACCTGAATACGATGCACCAGCAGTGAACGATCAAGAACATATTTGCTGTCTCGGCTGACCAAGCGGGCACAGATCAGACTGTTTGGGTTGATATAGCCCGTACCCAAGACTTTGCCTTCAGCACTTTCGATACTGATCAGTTCTCCCGTTTCGAAGTTTCTCAGGGGAGAAGTCTGAGTATCGACTTCGTTGCTGTAGATCCAGAGATGACCAGCTTTCAATCTACGATCAGCCCGGTTCTTGAGGCGGAGAGTTTGTAACGTCATGGAGTGACTACCAGAGCGGCAAGAGGGAAAAAGGAAAGAGCGCATTATAAGGGTTCAGAGCGTTTCGGTCATGCCGGGATGTTTGTCACTCTTTGCCGACAATTGTTAGTGGATGGCCTATCAATGCTTTTCTTAAACTGAAGAAAAGAGGCTACTGATAAGTGTTTTTCCCTGAAAAACCAACGAAAAAGCGAACAAACACGCTGGTAAGTCGCAAAAAATCGACAGACATACGAATGGGTTACAAGTTGATCAATCTTTACTCTGCAACTTATTAACTGGTTGCCTGGAGTCTGACGGGGCAGATGTCGTCCGACGGACTCCTCTGGGAGTAATGACTATGAGAGCACGTCTTCAAGAGAGCCTGGCTGAAATGCTTCTGGGATTTAATGATCTGGAAGATCTTGAGCAGATTAAGTCTCTGGTAGAATCCGCCAATAAAGGATCAGCCTCCGGTGCCAACCACTTTGTCGAGCACTCCGGTCAGGCTGTTCAGCCACAGGACCTGAAAAGCTTCCTTCGTATCTATCCGATGGCACAGGCTCTGGTCGCCATGGTTCGCCATTACGAACTCAACAAAGAGACGGATACTCTTAAGGTCGTTCTCGAATCGCTGCTGGAAGACCTGGAAGAAAGAGAAGCCAACGAAACAATTCACTGATAAGAGACCCAAAGACTGTTCATTCAGCTCAGGCTTTTTATTCAGCTCAGGGTTGTTTGTTAAGCTCAGTGCTGTTTATTCTAATAAAGAATACCTGAACTGAATCAGTGAGGCGTAAGCATGTTGACTCTGTCAAAGGAAAACAGGCGCCAACTCAGCAAGGACGGCTATACGGTCATTCCTGATGCTGTTCCCCAGTCCCTGTGTGATGACGCCATCGATTTAATCACACAATTTCTCGATATTGATCTCTGCAACCCCCAAAGCTGGTACGAAAAAGATCTGGGTTACAACGGCCTTGTGCCCGTTCACCAGCACCAGAGCCTCTGGAATATAAGACAGCACCCTAATATTCACGCCCTTTTCACACAACTCCTTGGCACCGAAAAACTCTGGGTTCGAATGGATAGACTGTCCTTCAAGCCCCCTTCTCTTGATCCCGAAACGGACCAGCTAAAAAGTCATATCCATCTCGACTTTCCGGCTGAAAAACTAACATCGTTGCGCTTGCAGGGCATTCTCTATCTAACCGAGACCAGAAAAAATCAGGGAGCATTCTGCTGCGTGCCCAGCCTTTTCAAAAAAGATGAGGTTCTTAAACACCGCGAAAGTCTCTGGTTTTCTGAAGAGGAGCTGAGTGAACATCCGATCGAACCTATAGAAGGCGAGGCAGGTTCACTGATTATCTGGGACTCAGGACTCCCTCATTCTGGCATGCTGAATATTTCGGACAAGCCCAGGCTGGCAGTCTATATTTCTATGTTTCCGGCAGGCCTGGAAGAGACGGCTGAGGAACGCATAGAACTCTGGCAGGAAAAAAGAGCACCAAAAAAGTGGCGGGGCTTAAACCATCAACAAGACCCTGAACCAGGAGAGCCTGCCCGGCTCACTGAGCTGGGCAAAAAACTGTTGGGGTTGGAGGAATACACCTGACCGTCCCGGCCCTGCCGAGAGTCTCTTAAAAGCGAACATTCAAATCATTGGCTAAGTATCAATGCAGCGTCTAGGCTTCCTATCCACTTTTTCTACGGAAACCTTAACATGACTAGCCTGCAGCTTTGTTTCGTCCTGTTAGTCGCCCAGATATTCTTGTTGCACACTCTGACTTCAGAGGCTCAGGCGGCGACTCAACCTGCCTCTATGACAGTATCGTGCGACTCTCTCACAGGACAAACGTCAGGGGTTCAGAGACGGCTAAACCAGTATAGAGAGCTTTTTCGCGGAAAACAGTGTCTTGTTCTCAGTGCTAACCCGAAAAAGGATTTAGCTAAGTTGATCCGCCAGGCTCCTCAAAACACCGTGGTATTGCTCTCATCCAACTCTGTCCATGCAGGTAAAAAACAGGCTATATACGTTACAAACTATCAAATAGTTTTGAAGGATGGTCAGGACATTATTGGAGCCGCTGATGATGGTTTTGAAATCGTCATCGGTTCCCATTTAGGGGGCAACTCTGTAATCAAGGTAGGAACCACTAAAAATTTCCGGTATAGAGAAACAAGAGACAGCAATATAAGACACATTACTTTCTGGCCATTTGGACGCCCTGATGAACCCAGAACTAACACTGTTGTTTTCGCAGAATGTTATAACCGGAGACTGATTATAAAAGACAATGTATTTCATATTCCTGTCCGATCCGCCGTTCATCTTGACTGCAAACAATCTCTGGATGCAGACGCCGATGGCAGCCGCCCTGGCCCTGGCCTCCAATTTGCCAATAACACGATCAAAGGTCACATCATCAAGAACTGGTACCTGAACTACATGCCCGAAGATGGGGTGTCTGTAAATCTTCCTGCTATCAGGAACCAGTCACACAGAATCGCTGTTACTGGTAATACATTCATGGGCAGAATGGCAGAAGCGGGTGAATTTACTCTTGGGTCCGGAACTCGCCTGGATATTTTCAGAAATAGAGTAGACATTACCAATCATGGCAGTACTAACACACTTCGCGACGCCCGTGCCCAACGATCGCCACGGCTGGGAGGCTTCACGCTTATAGGTCATACCGATGGCAATGCAGAGCCTCCTCAGTTTAACCTGGCAGGCAATCGCATCCGGGTAACCGCGAGAACAGCGGCCGCTATAAACGTCAGCGCCCCTCTTAAACTCGCCCTGGCCTGTAACCACCTGCAGGCCGTTAGTCCGTGGCAACAACTTCAAGAACACTTCAGCCTGAAAGCGGCTGATCCATTACCGTTGGGAGGTGAGTGCGAAAGACCGATGACTTCGACCGTTGAAATGCCAACGCCAAATTCAACCGTTGTCACGCCATCGGTAAACTCAACCGTTTTCATGCCAACAACCATGCCAACAACCGTTCCCTATAACATCAGTCAGATACTGAACACCTGGACAGCCATTAACTCCTCTGCCACGGCCTGTGGTGGACTGACCAACTTCGAAGGTCGTTTCTTCTTTGAATCAGGAGTCTGCCCCACAGTCGCTACGTCCTCTGCTTTTGTTAACAATGTGGCTTTTGGTAGCAACACGATGTCCGCTAAGAGCGCGAGCCCCAGTTCACCGTCGGATGCAACCAGAATGACTACGGGTTTAGGTGTTATAACCACTCTGGCTATATTGCTG
>NZ_JAHHPN010000109.1:0-1803 GCF_024606325.1 Endozoicomonas sp. ONNA1 | reverse complement strand
CATGGCACCTCTCCTGCTTATTGAGCTCAGTGATGAGACTGGCGGAGTGAGTCCAGCGTCTCCAGAGCTCCAGCTACTAGCAATTGAGAAGTTTGCACTTTATTGATGATGGAGTAAGTCAGCCCCCACTCTTGCAGGTGCTTTCTGAACAAGGCATTGATAAAATCAATCCCGTTGATTTCGGCGTACTCCCCCAGAAAGTAAACATGGGGCGGATTGGATTTTCCCTTTTTTGCCGCTTTGGCGATCAGGCCTGCGGCACGTTTTTGTATCTCGTCCAGAGTGGGTTGCATGGTGGCTTGCATGTGGCCAATATACCAATCTTTGAGAATTGCCGGTGCCTGATATGAATCCTGCAGTCTGAGTAACAAGATTCTATGGCCCAGCTGGTTTGTTCTCTTGCCTTGGGCGTAGCGGTTAACGAACTCTTGGTCCGAGGTTGTTGGATCGATGTGTTTCTTCAGATAAATGAGGGCAGCGAGCTTTCCTGCCTCAAGTTTCACTTCTGCCAGACAGGACTTTGCATCGGCAAGGCAAGAAGATGCGTCTGAAGCAAGCTCCTTATACTCATGGTCAGACATATATTTTTCCGATCGTGCAAGCGTTACGTCACATCTCTCTATGATGTCTGTGCAATTTGTTTCGAAAAGGGTAAAAAACTGTTCACTGGCGGAGGCTCCGATGCTGTAAACGCTACCACTGGGAAGCTTCTTAACGGGTCTCGGTTGGACGGGGGTAACAGGGGGGATAATGCCAGGGATGTTAATACCGGGAAGTCTCTTGTCATCACCATAAGGCATTTTCATATCAACGGTTTTTAACTCGCCCTGTTCCATAGAACACACCAGATCGTAGGTGGTTTTAAGCACAAACAGCTCATCTTCTGCTTGCATCAATTTCATCGCTTCCCCGATCAGGACGGTATCCCGGGTAGTCAGTATTTCAGCCAAAGTTATCCCGCCCTGTTGAAAGGTTTCTTTTATGGCTGTTTCTGCCTGTTTCTGAATGTCGATAACATCCTGTGGGGCATAGTAAGTGTAAAGTTTATCGCCTTCTTTGGCCCTGGTGGCATCAAAGCCAGCTGCTGCATAGAGGAATGAAGCGGATGTTTTTGCTGGATCTATACCCCTTTGGGCCAGTATCAGCTTCTGCTCTTCAAGCATTTCCCGGGACATTTTTCTGGCTACAGCCGCAGTGTTTCGGGAGGGGTCATAATCGTCGCTCTTCATGGCTGTGTGGGTTCTTTTGGAAGCAATGTTCCCAACATGGTCCAGATAAGCTTCGTCGATGCTCATGTCCCGCCTGATCGAGGCCAGAAGCACTCCGGGCTTATCATTGCCCGGACGAAGAACCAGATACATCTCTGCTCGGGAGTTGAGGCTCCAGAGTACATAAACCAGCTCTTCCTGAGCCTGAAGGATGGCACTGAAGCTTATCGAAGACAGGACCACAAACAGGAGAACTGCTTTTCTGAACATCACGGTTCGCTCTTGACTGCTGATAAGGACAGTAATCTTAGACTGGACTTTCAGTGTGTGGGTTCCTTTTTTGTCAATAAGTCTGTTTTATCAACAGCATAAAGCTACTTTTACGGAGCCTGTTCTGGAAAAAGTTGGACCTCAATTTATGCATAGTACAGCCAGAATGGTGGGTGAGGCGGCTGAAAAAGGTGGAGTGTGTCATGTCATCGTCACTCACATCAGTGGCTGTTATCGAGAACAGTCGCCTGTGGAATAATGCCGGAGAGCTGCATGGACATGGCACCTCTCCTGCTTATTGAGCTCAGTGATGAGACTGGCGGAG
>NZ_JAHHPN010000108.1:0-1052 GCF_024606325.1 Endozoicomonas sp. ONNA1 | reverse complement strand
GCGCGGTAGCGCCACTCTCACTCCGGGCGTTGATATTCGCCCCGGCGTTGATCAAGCGTACGACGATATCTGTGTGCCCCATACAAGCTGCCAACATCAAGGCATTGGAATCATCATCCATAATGACAATAAAGGCATTGACATTGACTCCATCTGCCAGTGAATTCTCCACCTGACTCAAATCCCCCTCAAGACAGGCACGATAAAACGCTTCGTCGGGAAAAAATGTATCCGGGTGAGACTCTCCGGTGTTCTCATTCAGCATAGGCATCGGGTCTTGTCGGCACATTGCACAACGGCGAGAGCCGATAGGCTGTTGAACAAAACACTTCGAAATACAGTCCAGATCGAAGTGCTTGCCACAACATTGGCTTTTGACGACCACAAGTGCTTCATCACGACCATGGAAGTGAACCAGACAAATAGGACAGGGGTCGGACTCCAATGCTACGTCAGTGTCCATGGGGACAGCGTGGCGAGCAATGCCATCGATGAGTAGTACATCTGTGTCAGTCATATGACCTGCGCGCTCCGGGCAGTGTCCACTGTCCAAATGTGGGTATGAGCTTTGTTCGGGTGTTGCGTCTGTCTGGCCTGTCGAATTTTCTGCGGAATCCATCGGCCATTCAGCAGACCCACTGCTACCGGATGGTGGTCGGAATTGACAAATGCCATGACAGGGAAAGACGAAACAATCTAAACCCAAAGTGTGCAGATATTGCTGTGAGCCTCCGTTACCATCGGCAGATTCAGAATAAAGGAAGCTGTTGAAAGAGCCTGCGGGGCAGGCGGTGGCCCCCCGAGCATGCTGCCCCGCTGACTCTGATGGCGGGTATTGTTGCTGGTCATTTCCAGAGGCAGGCATCATAATGATGGCCGCAAGCGGGTCATCCTGACACGGCTCTTTTTGTTTCATCGGATTAAACGACGCTTTAATCTCAATCTCGACAACAAACTCGACAACAAAACCTCTTGTCAACGGTTGAGCCTGACAGAAGACGGACAATGTCATGAGTAACAGTGGTGCTGCAAAGAGTGAGTGTTTAATCATT
>NZ_JAHHPN010000107.1:0-1158 GCF_024606325.1 Endozoicomonas sp. ONNA1 | reverse complement strand
TTCAGCAGCGGTAAGACAATACCCTGCCTGACAACTTTCGATTTTGACGGTGAATATGCACCGATTCGCTTGCAGGCACTGGTCGGGGACGACCTGACATTTAATCAGGCCAGCCGGATTGTGGAAGTCTTCAAAAGCCTGATGATGAGCTTCCCGCTCTCCTCCCCTGTCGTGCCTTTGGAAGATCAGCCTCAGAATATCATTAAACAAGTCCAGGCTCTGGCAGACGGGGCCAGGAATGAGATGAAAACCGGGGCTCAACAATACGACGATGAAATACGCGGTATGGGCAAAAGAGCCATTCACTTCGTCGAGCATGAATCAGGGGATCTGAAAGGCTTCTCGGAATATTTCTCTACCCATTCTGCTAATGGTAACAAGGTCTTGGCTCTGCTGCGTGAAGGTCTGATCAGCAAGACTGAACTTGAGAACTACATGAAAGCCGCCAGAGGTGTCGACGGTTATCAGACAGTGGACGAGTTTGAACATTTCCTTGACTACAAACACGGCGTCAATCTGCCTCACTTCAAGAAGGTTGTTCAAATGCTGTCCGACAAGGGTACTGAGGAATTCATGCAGAGCGCCTTTACTCCCGTGACCATCACCGCTACTGGCCCGGCGGGTATGAAGGCGTCTGTTGCCGGCATGAAAGAGTATGCCGCTGCGGTCATTGCCAACTATGTTCTTGACGATATTGCCTTTGAAAACGGCCGCAGAACGGCAGCGTTTCTGGCCAATGTTCAGGATACTCTGACACCTTATGCCAATGCAGCTGGACTATCTGAATCAGAACTGATCAAGGCTATCCATGGCACATTGATGCAGGCTCATGCCGCAGCGGTGGAGCAGCAGCTCAATGATTACTGGGTCAAACCTTCAGCCTTCCTGGCACAGGCTGTCACCTGGTACTTCTCCAGCTACAAACCGCTACTGGCGACCCATACTGTCTCGCAGACTGCCGCGTTGTCTCTCTCAAACATGTCGTTCCTCTATCTTCTGGATCTGACCAACCGAGGCGATTACACGCACAGAATGCTCACACCTTTCCAGCACTGGCTGGAACGCTATGGTGTTGATCGTGACCGATCCGGTCAATATGCCTTCCACACCGGCATTGAAAAAATCACTGAACTGGGCGGGCTGGCCATGCCATTGGGC
>NZ_JAHHPN010000106.1:0-4247 GCF_024606325.1 Endozoicomonas sp. ONNA1 | reverse complement strand
GAACTGGAAGAGTCCGAGCATTTGCTGGAAGAACTGCTGGCAGAGCGGGAAGCTTTGACCCGCTGGAACTACCTGCTGGGCCAGGCAGTTGCAGCCAAACAGGATCAGGCAGCCCTGGAAGAGGCCAGCAGTGGCACTCAGGATGAGGAAACCTTCTTCCTGCTTCAGGGCTGGGTAGCGGTATCTGAGAAAAAAGCGGTGGAGGCTTTCTGTCTGAAAAACAGCGTTGCAGCCATCTTCGAAAAGCCCTCTGAAGAGGACAACCCGCCTACCCTGCTGGAAAAATCTGACAGCATTGGTGGCGGTTCAGATGCACTGGGCTTCTTCCAGACGCCCAACTACCGCACCTGGGATCCGGGTAATCTGGTCTTTTACTCGTTTTCACTGTTCTTCGCCATGATCATGAGTGACGCCATGTACAGCCTGCTGTTTGGTGGCATCGTGTTCATGTTCCGCAAGAACCTGAAAAAAACCGAGGCCGGTTCACGCCTGATGAATTTGGCTTACTTCATGTCAGCAGCGGGTGTTGTCTGGGGTATTCTGATCGGCAGTTACTTTGGTGTGGCGCCGGATTCGGGAAGTGTTCCCGGTCAACTGGCCGTTGTCAACCTGAACGACTACAACGCCATGATGAAACTGTCAGTCTTTGTCGGTGTGACGCATTTGATCATCGCCAACATCATGACGGCAGTGGTTAATCGAAAAAGCAGTTATGCGCTCGCCCCGATCGGTTGGGCAGTCATTATGGGCTCAGGTTTGTCCATATGGTTGGGCATGACTCACACCCTGCCGTCGATTTTTGCCGACAGGGTTGGACCGGCAGGCCTGGTCATAGGTGCTTTACTGGTTTTCCTGTTTACCAGTACCCGACCCGTTCGCTCCGTTGGCAGCTTTTGCCTGAGAGGTCTGGACGGTCTGAAAGCGGTTTATAACATTACCTCCGCTTTCGGTGACGTACTGAGTTATATGCGTCTTTTTGCCCTGGGACTTTCCGGTGCATCTCTGGCCATGACTTTCAACACTCTGGCTATGGATGCACTGGACTCCAGCCCGGTCATTGGTGTGCTGTTCAGCGGCCTGATTCTGCTGCTGGGACACATACTCAACTTTGCCCTGTGCATCATGAGCGGTGTCGTACACGGCATGCGTCTCAACGTTATTGAATTCGTTAACTGGGGTCTGTCCGACGAGGGCTACCCATTCAAATCTTTTAAAAAACAAGAGGATTAACCATGGAAAATCTGATCTTGGCCCTGGGCTGGATAGGCGTATTCGCACCGGTTGCATTGGGGGCAGTAGGTTCAGCCATTGGCTGCTCAGTCGCTGGCCAGGCAGCTTGTGGTGCCATGCTGGATGTTGAGAGTGGATACGGCAAATTTATTGGTCTGTCGGCAATGCCTTCCTCTCAGGTTATTTACGGCATCGTCATCATGTTCACCCTCAGCGGTATCGGTGTTTCCGATAACAGCGCCCCTGGCCTGCTGGGCATTGGTCTACTGACCGGTATTGCCCTGATGTACTCTGCTATCTATCAGGGTCAGGCGGTTGCCGCTTGCATCAATGCCTCCAAGAACAAACCAGAAGTCTTTGGTCTGTCCATTGCTCCTGCTGCGATCGTTGAAGGCTTTGCGGTATTTGCTTTCGTATTTGCCCTGGTTCTGGGTCAGCAGATTGCGGCCTGATCAGAAGACTGTGAACAGTGAACGGTGGACCGTTAACCAGAGGAATAAATTATGACAGCAGCAATGAATCCTGGCGGCCAGAACGTCTCTGTTGGCGTTCAGGAGCTGATCGAGAAACTGCGCAATCAGGGCGTACAAGACGGTCGTGATCAGGCTGACCGTATTATCAACGAAGCCCGGGCCAATGCCGCTGAGCTGATCCGGGAAGCTCAGGCGAAAGCCGACACGATTGTCAGCAAGGCTCGTGAAGAGGCGGACTTCATCACCAAATCCGGTCAGGAAGCCCTTCAACTCGCAGAGCGTAACGCCGTTCTGGAACTGAAAGATTACCTGCTGGAAAAATTCTCCGGACAGGTCAGTGCGCTGGTCAGCGGCTCTCTGGAGAAAGAAGAAGTGCTCAAGCAAATGATTCTGGAAGTGGCGGGCGAAAATAACCTGCACGGCGAGAAAAATCTGGAAGTGGTTCTGCCACGCAAAGTCATCGGTGTTGATGAGCTGCGCAAAAACCCGGATCTGGTTAAACAGGGGCCTCTGTTGGACTTCGTCACCGGTCAGGCCGCTGAAATGCTTCAGGAAGGCGTGACCTTCTCGGTAGGCAAGACCTGCCAGAGTGGTATCAAGTTCCGTCTTCACGACAAAGAGATCGAAGTGGAACTGAGCGACACAACCGTCACGGCTGTTTTGCTGAGACACCTTCAGCCTCGTTTCCGGGCACTGCTGGAAGGTATCGTCAAATAATGAGTAAAGAGTCAGAAGTTAACAGCCAAGACTGAAAACACCTGACTTTCAGGGAGAATGAAATGGCAGAAAATGCCTATTACACTTTGGTGACTTCGCTTCCTCATATCGATTCACTGTTTGACAGCAAGATCACTCCGATCTCCCGTCTGCAACTGGATCGACGCCTCTCCATGTTGAATCAGGAAGACAAGGATACCCTGATCAAGGTGGAGCAGCTTATGCACTGGAGCCACCTGGGCGAAGACGTCGACGAAGCAGCTCTGATCAAACTGGCCGCCCGCCTGCATGGTGAGCTTCCCAGCCAGACCCTGCGTGATCTGATCAACTGGCGGCTAGACATGAGAACGGTCATGGCAGCATTGCGCCGTAAGATGCAGGGCAAGCAGGCACCGGGCGACCCCCAGTGGAGCTTCGGCACCCGCTATGCCTATATTCGCCGCAACTGGAGCAATCCAACACTGGGCCTTCAGCACGCCTTCCCGTGGATTCCACAGGCTATTGATTGCCTGAACAGGCAGGATTATCTCAGTCTCGAGAAAACCCTGCTGGAAGCCGTATGGCGCCGACTGGACGACGCTGGCAGACAGCACTGCTTCGACTTTGAAGCGGTAGTGATCTACCTGCTGCGCTGGAACCTGGTGGCCCGCTGGACAGCCTACGACGGTGAACAGGCAGTGGACCGCTTCAACGAATTGACTGATCTGGCCCTGGGCGAATTCGTCAACCCATTATCTGGAACCCGTGACGGTGACAGCTTGATTGAGCAGTCATAATGTGAAGAGGCACTACTTTTCAAGTGCCCCTGAGTGCATCGTCATGGCAAGCAGTAAACAGCTTTTGGAAAACTCCCATGAGTGAACAGACAAACACAGAACTGGAACAACAGGCTTCGGCCAAAGTCGTTGCCGTGATGGGTGACATCATCACCATCAAGAGTCTGGGCAGTAAGCCGCTGACCAAAAACGAAGTCGTCTACGTGATGCCCGGCCGCCGCTCCAATGAACAGGTGGAGGAGCAACTGATGGCAGAAGTCCTGAGGGTTCGCGGTGATATCGCTGACATTCAGGTCTACGAAGACACCCGGGGGGTCGCAGTAGGCGACGCCATCATCCAGACGGGCCATCTGCTCTCTCTGGAGCTGGGTCCCGGCATTCTTTCCATGATCTACGATGGTCTGCAGAACCCTCTGGAGAGACTGGCCTCTCTGCATGGTAAATTCCTGCAGCGCGGTGTCCAGATTGATGCGCTTGATCGCAGTCAGACGTGGGCCTTTACGGCAGTGGCCAAGATTGGTGACAAACTGCACGCGGGTGAAACCTTTGGTACGGTTCCCGAAGGTCGCTTTACGCACAAGATCATGATTCCTTTTAACACCGAAGGCGAAGTGGAAGTGATCTGGATCCAGGAAGGCTCCTTCAGCGTTGATACCGTCGTTGCCAAAGTGCGAAACCGGCAGGGTGACGAGATCGACCTTACGATGGTACAGAAGTGGCCGGTACGTCACTCCATTTCTGAAACCTTGTCCGGAAAAGGTAAAACTGAACGTCAGTATCCTGATACACCCCTGGTGACTACCCAGAGAATCGTGGACACTTTCTTCCCCATTGCCCGTGGTGGAACCGGTTGTATCCCCGGCCCGTTCGGTTCTGGAAAAACAGTATTACAGCACTCTTTCTCGCGTTACTGCGATGCCGACATCGTCATCGTAACAGCCTGTGGTGAACGCGCCGGTGAGGTGGTGGAAACCATTGAAGAATTTCCACACCTGCAAGATCCTACCACCGGCGGCTCCCTCATCGACCGCACCGTTATCATCTGTAATAC
>NZ_JAHHPN010000105.1:0-4267 GCF_024606325.1 Endozoicomonas sp. ONNA1 | reverse complement strand
ACTCATAAACTTCAAGTCTTTCTTAATAAGAAGTATCCAGATAAATTTAAATTAACTATCAATGACGACAACATGTTTGTAGTGTCTTTGGAATTTGTAGCACCCTATGGCTGGTGGAAAGATGCATTTTTTAAAATAACGCTTAATTTTGACAATATTGGCAACAAAATACCAAACGTTTTCATTAAATATGCACCTAAGGTAGCCCACCATTTTACAAATAAACTTTTCTCAACAAAGAGTTATAACTGCTTTTATGGAATCAACTTCGGTGGTTATAAATACTGCTGGTCACACAGCCCCGAAAGTGTACTCTATGGATCAGACAATTTTACCGTAGAAGAACATATTTTGAATATAATCAATTGTTTGACAGCTGACTTCGATATAAGATCAGAAGGAATTCTTTCACATGACTTGCATGCAAGAAGCCCACAGAATGTGATTACAAAAGAAATAATCGACGTAAATGAACGGGTACAAAAAATCAGCAAGTCTGTTTATGTAGAAACGGATCACATTAAGATAGAAGAAAGTGTTCGAGAAAGAATAAAGGAAGGAGAAGATCCATTTTTTGATTATTTGGTAATGGACGATGAGTCCGATGATAAAAACAATATAGAATCAATAAGTACTGATACTTTTATTCCTATCGAAATGCAACCTGAAGCTGAGATTGTAGAATTTGATTATACCTCTATAGGAACTTTTCATGATCTGACCTCTGAAGCCAGGCGAAAATCGGAATTTAAAATACCATTAAATATAGAACCCGTTGTTTATTATAAGAATGAAAAGCTGGATGAGCATAATTTTAAACAGGTTCTGAATAGGATAAGGAAAGGAAATAAAAAAGAAGGAAATATAAAAAACAAACACAAGAAAAGGCATAACATTCTTACGCTGATTGTTAAAGTCCCTGATTATGAAAGGCGAGCGTTTGAAATTGCTGCAGCCCATTCAGATAAATTTTATATTCCAAAGAAGCACTTCCAACTAGCACATTACTTGAGAGCTGACGAAAGCACAGTAGGCAAACCCATAAAATGGGAAATACACATAGTTGAAAATAAGAAATTAGCAAAAGCTAATAATATGGTTTATCAGTATAAACTCATTTTACCTCTAAAAAGACAAAGGACAACAGAACGCTATAGAGGAGGATCTCAGTATGATAATCAGGCTAATATTTGGATACCCACTGTTAGAGAAAACATGTCGGAAGTTGAAAAGAAATTCGCTTTAATGTCAATGTATGACTTATCACGCAATAAATTAAAAATTCCGAATAATCTAAAAAAAACCGCTGTTTTAAATATGGGTAATAACATTATTACCAAATCATTATTAATGCCACAGGACGATAAATGGTTACCAACTCTGAGCCACTTGGATTTATTGCTACAAAGAGTTGAAATGTCGCTCCTTATAAGCCATGAGGACTATTCAACCGCCAAAGAAAATAATGTTTTTTTTGAAAGCGTCATTGAAGGAAATATTGAAAAAAATGTTATCACGGATATGTCATTTTTTATTGGATACCTGGCTCCAAACCTGAGAGTTATATCCACTATGAGCGGTCCAGATAAGGCAGAAATTATTTATCGTATTGTTATAAATTATCTCATAGAAATATGTGTCAGAACTCTTCTAGACAACGAATTTGATGCAAGTACTGGAATAGTCAAACAACTTATTGATAAACCGGAGCAATTTAGACTGGAGGACATCTATGCTGCCAACAAAAAAGGTATTTCTGTAGCTTTTAATGTATTACAAATCACTGATTTTATTTTTACAAAAATTGTTTTTAATCCTATTAATACAGGTAATTTAGAACTTTCTTTTTATGATAATGAAGTAGAAAACCTTCACATTATTATCAAGAGCATGCGCAAAATTATTGATGATGAGAAAAATCTTATCCCATTGTTTTTGAGTCACTTGTTGCCTGTCGCGAGACATTACTCCAGCGATATGGATTTCGAAAGCAGCCAATTTTTAAATAAGTTTACGTTAAGCATTTTAGAAAAATACGGAAGTCGTACAAAAAATAGAGATGTGCAAGTTTCTCTGCAAGCGTTTCTTAAAAAAACTGAACAAAACTCGAGTTTTTTCAGCAAAGAGAAAACAGATGAATTAATCTTTTTATTTAGGAAAAACACTCCGAATCTTCTCATTAATTTTCCAAATAGACATGGTCAGTTCAGACAAACCTGTTACCATTGTGGTGAAATTTACGAAACTAAAAACCCCATAAGAGGCAAAGGACGCCGGACAAACAAAACCACTGGCGAACCGAAAGAAACGCTAGTAAGACCTTTTCACAAGGAATGCATGGAACAGGACAGATGCATCAGGAAACAAGTAGGGCAATTATATAACAAGATGAAAAAGGGATACCCCAAAAAACAATTAGTTGCTCCCGTTTCTTACTATAACCCTGTCCCCGCCGGTTTTGAGCTGATAAGAATTAATGGCGATGGTAACTGTATGTACTCGTCCATTGCAGAGATATTCAACAGGATTAAACGTTCAAGACAAGCAGGCGCATGGAACCAGCAAAAGGTAAGACAAATCATGAATTACAACCTTCGTCAAATTTATTCCATGATTGAGGATCATCCTGATCATGAAAAACTGATACAAGAGCTTGAGCTAATATTAGGGATCGATTCTGGTATGATTCCAGCCATTCTCGATAATAATATAATTACTGATTCAACCTCTTTCGCTGAATCGGAGTTAGCAAAATTGCAGCAATATGGCAGTGTGCAACTAATTGCTTTGCTAGTGCCAACACAGGGTGTATGGTTTCCGGTAATTACACAAGGTGACTACGGGTCTAATTATGAGATTTATGACCTGAATCGCTGGGTTAATTTTGCTCCTAACCTTTTGGCTATTCTGTTACAGAACCCAAATTATGCATTTCCTGATCTCTCAGAAAGTCAAAGGGAAATACTTTTACAGTTATTGCTAAACCAACATTTCGATCAAGCTGTACTCTTCGCCTCAAACCTTACAATAGCCCCTCATCAAGCTTCTCATTATCTTATTCATTACCCTGGTTCAGCGGCTCTCCTGGAACACTTTGATGCCGCAGTAAGACTTGGAACGCCCCAGAATAGAGAGGCTGATTTGTCACATACCATTCAGATACATGAGTCGTTTGAAGATCCTTCTAAAGATGGAAATAATAAAAGTAACGAGCTTGACCCCGATTCTTCAGTTTCAACCAATGATACTAAACGTGTGACATTACAGGATCGCAATCCCTTATCCCTAATGATTCAAACAAGTGCTAAAGCACTCCTAACCACGCCAGAGAATAGTATGTAAGTTAACGCCCTGTACACACGCTGTGGGAGCTGGCAAAAGGCAGTAATCGCGATTATAAAGTAGCCTCACCAGCTTCCATATATCTGGCTGCATACCTTATCAGACATTCTGTGATATGAACGCTCCCTTCGCAAAAAGTTTTATGAAACACAACCGTATGCTTAGGAGAGTTCAAAAAACCTCCCGGATTAAAGCAACTGTTCTTAGGGTAGACATTAAGCCCCACCCACAGCACAAAGACCTAATCTTGTACGCCCTGAACAACCATCTCGTGCAGGGTGTTCACGTTTCGCATTATCTGCCCAGAAGTTGAGCAGCTTCCTTGTATGTGAGAGTAGGGACTTTCCTGCATTCATAAGGGATAAAATGACATTACCAAACAGCCGGGTTCCACTTTTCATCGCCTTATGCGTCGAGATTTCTTCAATGGCTCCACTTTCATAGAGGTTCGCCTGCGCAGCATGGGCAAGATACCTTTTCAACGTCACAACCACGAAGGACATCAGAATCAGGCTAAACACCAGTGTCGCTGATTTAGTGTTAAAACGATGCCACCCTGAATAGGACTTGATCTCTTTGAAGATAAGCTCTATCTGCCATCGTAGACGATAGGCCTGAAGTACTTCACTCAGGGTGAACTCAACCCGGTTAAGGTTGGTTACAACGAATACCCATTTCAGTTTCCTGTCATTCCAGCGGACAACCAAACGATATGGCCAGGCATTGAATCCTGGCCATTCTACATCCAGGTCGAGGCATTGATCTTTAGGGAAGCCAGACAACACTTCCTTAAGTTTTTTCCCTTTGTAGCGATTGAGATTTTTGCCATCTTCCCGTACTGCGCTGAGTATCGTCGGGTTGATACTCTGTGGCGCCTTGCAGATGAAAGAACCCTCCCGGTCATCAATGGCAGCAAAGGATTCCA
>NZ_JAHHPN010000104.1:0-7804 GCF_024606325.1 Endozoicomonas sp. ONNA1 | reverse complement strand
ATGAAAGCTTTACGCATTCTATCTTTAGCGATATTCGTGTTTTTCCTTGTTACGGGACACGATGTGAAATCTGCGCGATTGACTCCTCTCTTCACATAGATTTGCGCCAGTGAACTCTGTAACAAAACCCCTCGCGTGGGACAATTACAACGTAATTCATAGTTTTCTTTGAGAAAATCCATTGTCTCTTTTGACACGGAACCAAAGTTACACTCATGTTCGTCATCAATGCCAATAAGAAGAACAACTACTTTATTCAATGCTTCCGATTCAGTGTATTTTTTTACCAGAGGCAAGCTAATAGGATGCCCTGGCAGGTCAGGGAAACTCATAAATAATACTGAGTTCTTATCAAAAAACGAGGGAGTAATATCATCGCTCGTCAAATCTTTATCATTGACCTTAAGAAATGGAGAAAGATTTTTCTCTGCTACGCCATGATCTTCTTTACAGTAAAGACTTCGGGCAGGTGAATAGTCGTAAGGTCTTACAGTAAAGCCAGCCACGGCAAATAGCGCACTGTGATAACAAAAAGGCCCTGATCCTGCATCAATGATAACAGTGTCTTTTGGATCAAGATTTAAGTCGTCCTCAAGAAAACTGCGAACCTCATCAAACTCTGACGACAATAATGGAGCATATGTTACGACGTCACCGGCTAAGCGATCTTTAGGCTTAACCATATACTTATGATAATTGATTAATCCAACTATTGAGTCTTCTGAAATATCGCAAATATCACGGCATTCAGTTGGTCTACTACTAAGCTCAGACTTCTTGCCGGGATGAGCTTCTGCCTTAAAAATCCCTTGACAGTAAATAGGGACAACACTTTTGGAATCGGTAAAGTCCAGTTTTGGTTTGCGCTCAGCCGCTTCAAAAGCGTTTACACCAAAAGCAACTGCTCTGGAGGAAATTCCGGTCTCTTTTTGATCTTTTTGTCTTGCTGCAGGATCGGATGTGAAATCTGCCTGACTGACCCCAGATGGCCCACCTCTGAAAAGGCTGACGGTTTTGCCGTAGGCATTGCCTTGACTCATGGCAGTGTAATCTAAAGTACTGGCTTCAACGCTGTTCGGTTTGGGACTTTGTCCCTGATATGGTGGTAATTGATCCATCGTTTTTTTCTCCATCTTTATTTGTCTTTATTCATGAACAAAGAACATGTGTCATATTGACCAGCAAATTTAACGAAAGTTCCACAACAAAGGGGTAGCAAAACAAGTGGGTTCTTTCGCCCTGATGATTCTGACGATGGAGTAGATGTACGTATCTACCACGCCTCAGTGGGCCAGGCCAGGCAGAGGAGGTGGGTTCTCAGTAAGACAGGACCGGCTCAGGCTGTCCTCATTGTCGCGATGTGCTTGCCATCATGTTCTGCTGCAGTTTTGCAGCCCTTTCACGTTTGTCCATCGACTTCCAGAGATCCACCAGAGCCGAGTCGATTTTAAAATCCCCACAGGGCTGGGTGAGCCTGTCCTCACTGGTATCAAGTTGCTTGTGACTCATTTTCAGCAGTATTTTTTCAGACCTTTCAAGTTTGCGCATCTCCAGCGCAGTCTTAACATGTTTCTCCTCAAACCATTGGTGAAACACCTTTAGAGAGGGCGTTTGGCTTACCGCAGCTTTCGAGTCTGCATTCGTTGAGGATGTTCCTGTTACGGTATCTGGTGCGAAATTTACGCGATTGACTTCAAATGCCTCATCACCGACAGTGCTGACAGGTCTACCGGAGAGATTGCCTGTACTCTCTGTAGCATCAACTGTAGCAGCACCTTTAGCAGTGTAAGCAGAGGCATTTTTTCTCTGATCACATGGGGTATTAGCTAATCGATCCATCGTTTTTCTCCAATTTTTACTCAGTACGAAGGTAAGTTACTTTCAAAGAGTGCTTGTAAATATCGACCAGTGAATTAAACGAAAGTTCCAAAAAAAAGAGTTGCAGAACTGACGGTTGAGCAGAAGAAGAGAATCTGGTGTCTTGAATATATCCAAGTACGAAACGCTTGACACTGAGCCATGGCAGACTTGATGGGACTGGTTACTAAGAAATGTCTGACGAACATTGCGGGGAAATCAGTTTTCGGCTGATATTAGTTATTTAACATAATATATATTATGCGAACTTATGATTATCAAAGAAACCGGCACTGCATGCCGGTGTCATTATCTGGAATTTCTCTTAACTCTCAGTCTTTGCCGATCTCAAAAGATGAACTTCCACTTCACCGATTTACCTGGACTCTGCCTTATAGACATTCTCAAAGCAGAAATTAGTCGCTTCTATGTAACCTTCAATACTGCCACAGTCAAAGCGAGTTCCCTTGAACTTATAGGCGAGAACCAGACCGGTCTTGCATTGTTCACGCAGAGCGTCTGTAATCTGGATTTCACCATTACTGCCAGGCGGAGTTTCTCTGATTATATCGAAGATGTCAGGCGTCAGAATATAGCGGCCAATAATGGCCATGTTACTGGGTGCTTCACCTTGAGCTGGTTTTTCAACCATATCTTCAACACGGTAAAGCCCGGGCTTGATCATTTCACCGCTGATGACCCCATACTTGCAAGCCTCGTCGACAGGCACTTCTTCAATGGCGACGATACTGCAACGGAATTGCTTGTAAAGTTTAACCATCTGGGACAGAACACCTGTTCCCTCAAGATTAATGCAAAGATCATCGGCTAAAACGACAGCAAACGGCTCATCTCCAATCAGGGTTTCTCCGGTCAGGATGGCATGACCCAGTCCTTTCATTTCACGCTGACGTGTATAGGAAAACGTACATTCGTCCATCAAGCCTCGAATACCCGAAAGGGTTTCTTCCTTGGCTGTTCCCTGAATCTGGTGTTCCAGTTCATAATTAATATCGAAATGGTCGTCTAGAGCCCGTTTACCACGGCCTGTAACGATGCAAATCTCATGCAGACCACTTTGTAAGGCTTCGTCAACGCCATACTCAATCAGGGGTTTATTGACGATGGGCATCATTTCCTTAGGCATAGACTTGGTCGCAGGCAGGAAGCGCGTACCGTAACCAGCGGCAGGAAAAAGGCATTTCTTGATCATGGGTTAACAGTGCCCTTGGTTGTTTCAAAGCATAACAGCCACGTTATCTTTGTATTAAAATAGACGACCTGACTCTTAAAATTTGCCAGATCAGTATAAAACTGTCTAATATTTGTTCTGGTACCTCTGTTGTTGCACCCGTTGTGCAGTATTGCTTTAGAGGCCGAAGAAAAAGAAGTATACGACGCCTTAAGCTCACAGCGTACCCATAACCTAACTTAAAGGTAGATTAATAATGACACTTAAAGGTCTGATTAAACTTACCCACCTACTTCAGGAATACCCACTAACTATTATCCAGTGGCAAATCTTACTGGTAGTGGCTGAAAATCCCGGTGAAACTATAACTGACCTGGTGAATGCTGAAAAGCTGACCTGCGGCACGCCCAGTGATATCGCTGTCAGTGTGAAGCGTCTGGGTGAAGGTCGTCACGACCGTCCTGGTCTGGGTCTTATTAAAAAAGCTCAACATGAGGACGATGGACGTTATTTCAAGCTGACCTTAACCCCCAAAGGTAAAAAGCTGGTCGAGAAAATAAAATCAAAAGCGCGCTATATTAAATGACGCTTCCTTTTGGGCTCAGGAATGCTGCTGATGGGTGTTTTAACTAGTACGATATTCCAGCTTGAGCCCTCAATTCTGTATGCCTTACGCCCGTTTTTTGTTGGTTCCACCAGATGGATCTTTAGTACCTGCTTAATTCATGACTCTCCCGAGCTTCTCTTAAGCAGGCCCTAATCATCAAAGCGTATACCCAGTCAGTCTGATCAGTTGGGTCTTGCCGCCCAGGCTGCGCACCAGCCACCCTCTTCTACTCTGCGACCGGCAAACAGTGTACAGCCATTATTCTTAGCGGACTCAAAGAACATACAGTTTTTACAGACATCCCCTTCCTTATATTTTGGATTACCCTTGGCCTCAGAAGCCTTCTTTACGTAGTTAAGTGCTTTAGCCTGTGGCTCGTCTTCCTGAACTTCGTCTGTAGGGGCTGGTGCTGCAGCAGTGTCGATTACAACTAAAGGGATTAAGCCGCAAACCAGTCCCAGTTGGATAAACTTTCTTCTATCCATTTTTAGTCCTCATCGTGTGTCGTTTGACAGAATTCTTTTGTACGCAATCCAATTCAAAGCAGATCTTTTTCTTTCTCTAAAAAACTATTTCTTACTACCGGTAAGTTCAGTTACCGGTAGTAATTAAAAAACTTTAATACCATTAATACCAGTATTATAATACTGGTATTAATGGTTCAGAAACGGGTATGAAATCATGGATAACAAGGCCAACGGCGAGAATCAGAAGGATATTCAGCGTAGAGAGCTTGTTTTCAGAGTTCTGGACGACCTCAAAACCAGAGGCGAACGTATTAATGCCGATAAGCTGGCCCGAATTGCCAAAATGGGGAAACAGACGGTGTTGCCCTATTACAATGAATGGCGCTTTCTGGATGATGCCCAGAAAGAGGTCGATGATGAGCTCCCTGCTGATTTGGTGCGTGTGCTAAAACGCTCACTCATCCAATGGAAACATGATGCAACCGCCTCGCAACGTGATTTTGAAGATCAGGCCAACCAGGAAATTGATGAACTACAACAAGTAGTACAGAAGCTGACTGAGGAAGGAATGAATCTAAAACAGCAGTTGGAGCAGTTGACGGATGAAAATAAGGTGTTACGAGAAAGTGGAGAGAGGCTAAATCAACAACAGTCTGAGCATGAGAAAAGCATCATTCAGTTGAAGGAACAGCTAAACACAGAGATCGAAAAAAATAAGAAGCATGAGGCAGTGATTGCTTCCAGCAAAGAAGAACATACCCAAGCCCTCGCCTCTTTGGAGACAAAGCTTGACAGCCAGTACCAGGCACAAATCAATCACTGGATCAAAACCGTCGACAATGAGCGTCGACTAAGAGCCAATGTTGAATCAAAGCTTGTGAAACAAAAAGAGTCCGGGCTGACTGCCGAAAAGGCGCATAATGAAATCCAATATCGATTGGAAGCCAAGTCCAAAGCTCATCTCGAAGCCTGCGAAGAAAGGAATCATTACAAGGCCATCGTCAAAGAATCAAAGCCACTGCTTCAAGTTATCAAGGAAATAACATTGCTTCTGAACCTCCCTGCCGAGGCCCTTTCCAGCGCAGTGCGGCAGCTATTAGATGCAGAACATAAGGCCCGGCATGATCAGGATGCTATTAAAGAGTGCAGGAAGCAGCAAGCAGCCCTTGAGCTCAAAAACCTGTCATTACAGAAAGAGCTTGATTCAACAAGAACACTGGAGCATGAAGTTGCACGGCTCAAGGGCTATAACGATGCCCTAAAACTCACCATTGAACAAAACAAAGAAAATAAGTCATGAACTTACCTGCTCTTTCAGAACTTCTGAATCTTCCCGGGAGTGACCATCAGTACAACCCATCATCGTTAAGTACTGATATGACAGGCGCTGTCAATGACAGTGAAATTCTTACTCTGTTTTTGAACAAATCCGCAGCTCGTTCTAACGAGACACTCAGACGCTACGAGAGAGAAATCCTGCGTTTCAGCGCCTGGTTATATCAAGATATTGGGGCGAGCTATAAGGAAGTTCGTCTAAAGCATCTTCAGATGTATCTTCATCATATACAAAATCTGCCGGATCGCTGGTTAGAGCAAGGTGTTCTCCCCGGGCAACCCGAAAGAATACTCTTTAAAGCGTCTATCAAACCCGGAAAAAGCACCGATCAGGTGATTGATGTACTCTCATCTTTCTTTTCTTTCCTGGAGAAAAATCGATACACGCTGGGCAATCCCGCTGTTTCTTTGATTCGTTCCGGAGAAAAGCTGGCCCGAGGTACTTCTACTATCCGCTTCTTCCATGAAGAAGAATGGCAACACTTGCTGAATTGCCTCGAGCTACAAACGCAAAGTGAGCACGTATCCAAATCAGAGTCAGCAAGAACACGTTATATCATCATGCTGGGCTACAGCCTCGGGCTTCGAGAGTCTGAAATGACCGAACACAGCTGTAATGATATTCATCCAGGTATTGAGGGAGGCTACTTTCTCAGCATCCTGGGGAAAGGTCGAAAGCGCCGTCAGCTACCACTAAACAATAAGCTCATTGAAGAGATCAGGGCATTCAGACATAGTGTTCAGTGTGAAGGTCTGTCAGGGGACAATTTCCCATTGGCCCCAAGGACGCGCAGAATTCAGGGCAAAATAGGCGGACTTTCCTCCAGAGGTCTGCGTTTCTGGTGGCAAAGTTTTATGGATTTCTGCGCCTCTGAATCAGACAACAGCCAGCAGGCAACCCGATTTAAAGTTATGCCTTTCCATGCTCTGCGACATACTGCACTGACACACCTTGCCCGTCACATGAAGATAGAGGATCTGGCCATTTTTGCGGGCCATGACTCCATCAACACCACCAGCCAGTACTATCACACCGAGGCCAAGAGATTGAAACAAATGACGGAAACTCATTTTCTCTGAATCACCAACAGCCTTAATCCGCTCCTGCTAAAGTTATTGAGAGAGCATCACATGGCCAGGGAAGGACATGAATTTCTGTAAGAGCTGCCGAAAGCCAATCCATGGAAATGGCCTGGAAGCCTTGGGCAGTCACTGGCACCTGCACTGTTTTAATTGTCGAACCTGCAAAAAGCCTCTGCTAAACAAATCATTTGTTGGCTTTAATGGCCGACCTTTCCATCCACGCTGCCTGAAATGCCCCGGATGCCGAAAAACCATCAACGACAGATACATAGAAAACGATGGTATGCCCTGGCATCCGGACTGCTACCAAAAACAGAATAACCCGCTCTGTGCCGTCTGTCGCAAGCCCCTCCATGAATATTATTTAATGGATTTTTGGGGTAATACCTTTTGCGACACACACCAGGACTACACCACTTGCTCAAGTTGCAGTCGGATAGTGTGCAAAAACATCACCGATGGCGGAATGTCCTTCCCGGATGGACTGGTGATTTGCAACCTCTGCAATCTACGCGGCGTAGTCAACCAGGAACAGGGAGACAGAATCATGGAGCAGATGCGCTCTGCCCTATCTTCTGTAGGATTGAATCTACATCAATCCAATACCCCACTAACACTCTGTGGCCGTGATGAACTTCGGGAAGCCAGCCGACATAACTTTCATAATGAAAGGCCGATACTGGGACTAACCCGATGGAGTACCTCTACAACACCCAATGGCCAGGTGATCGCCAGAGAGTTCAACGATATTCTGATTCAAAAGCATTTGCCGGAGGAACATTTTCGAACCGTAGCCATCCATGAGTTAACCCACGCCTGGCTCTTCTATAACAACTATCGTGACCTGCCACTGGAAGTCGAAGAAGGCATGTGTGTCATGATGGAGTACATCTGGTTGAAAAATCAGGCCACAAAAGATGCAGAATTCCGGAGAATAGCCATAGAAACAAGTGACGACCCTATCTACGGTCTCGGTTTTCAGAAAGCCAGAGCCTCCCTGAAATTAATGCCCTTGAAAACCCTGTTGCAATTTATCAAGGAACGGCGAGAGTTTCCTACCCGTTGGTCTGCCTTCTTCTATCACTGAATGGCTGCGCAATTCTTGTTAAACTTATCGAAAGGTTAAAAAAGAAATAGATAATAGTCATACATACTAAGATGGCATGCATTGTTCGGGAGTGATTAGTAAAGCGATATTTTAGAGAGAATGGAGGCGAGTACCGGAGTCGAACCGGTCTAAATGGAGTTGCAGTCCACTGCATA
>NZ_JAHHPN010000103.1:0-15792 GCF_024606325.1 Endozoicomonas sp. ONNA1 | reverse complement strand
TAAAGCTCTGTGGTCTCACAAAAGCAGAGAACACTCCGGGCAAAAAAACTGTGACATAACCTTGGTCGGGGAGGATGGCCGGACGCAACCATGCGGGACGGTCTGCAAAAGTGCTCACGCCCTGAGGATTCACAAAAATAAAGTCCACGGTCAACAACAGACCTGTAACGCAACCATCATCGGGGCGGATGGCCAACCGCGGCCATGCGGTCAGGTCTGCAACAGCATTCCAAACCTGTCGGTCCACAAAAGCAGATACCACAGCGGACAAAAAATCTGTGACGTAACCGTGGTCGGGGAGGATGGTCTGCAGCGGCCTTGCGGGAAAGTCTGCAACAATGCTCAAGTCCTATACAATCACAAGAGATATCATCAAAAACGCAAGCCTGTTGATGTGGTTCAGGACGATGACTCCGGCCTTTGATCTGATCCCCACTCTTTCACGAGCAGAATATAACGTTCACATGCTGGTTTACTTTGAGCAACATGAAAAGATGGAGTCGGCCATTATCCGCGAAAAACAGCTGGAGAAATGAAGCGTTTACGCCTGGAGTCGATTTCGATACCGCGCCCCATAGTTCGGGCAATACGGGACAGGTTGACTGAATCCATCTGGAAGAGGCCAAAAATGACCAGCGCAACAAGGCCAATACGCTATGGATGCCAGCCAAGAGGTTTTAAGATGCTTTGCCAGTGATTGGGTGATTCCCTGGCTAGTTCGACAGGCAATCCTGCATAACCAATGAGCATGGAAGCATAGGGACTTATGCTTCGGGCTGTCTTTTATCTGCTTGACCTATCATTCCTCTGGATAAACAAGAATGTAAGAATAAAATGATTAAAAAACCACTCTCTTTTGCGCTGCTTTTACTGATATTTTTGTTTTCTGTCATCTGTCAGGCCGAACCGTCGACAGAACGTTTTATTGTCGAGCTTAAACAGAGTGCACTGTTTCCAAACGAGAGCATTTCCATAAAGTATGACCAGCATACACTCCCCAACAACCCGCCAGATATTGCTGATACAGAAGGCTGTGCAAGACAGGATTCGCCGTCTGATGACCAACCAATTTACGGGTTAAAAACGACCATAATTGAATCGATTTCGTGTCAGTGGCTTTACGACACTTACCTGCTGGTGGGTTACGAACTGATCCTGACCTCCAAAGATAGTCCACTCATTTCCCCCCCTTATTCATTGCAACATTCGAAAGCCGTTGTTACAGTCGGTTGGCTTTTAAAAAGCTTTTGGAACCCTGATTCAACGCCGTTCAAACCGATCGAACAAAAAGAGGTGCATCAGGTTAACCCGTTTGCCATCAACGCTATGAAGCCTGGCTCGGGTAATAACCAGCAGTCACACCAGCCATCAGAATCAACCAGCCAACAAGCCCCTGAAGCCACCCATCAACCTAAAGGTTATTTTACTAACCTCCTGTATTCTGACTATGCCGGAGGTAACGAAGGCCCTCCTCAACTTCTACATACTTTGAGTGAAAATTGTTTCGTCTTTCCCTGTCATGGCGTTTGTAGTTTCCGACCATCATCAGATAACAGGGGAGTCACAGACTGGACGGTGAATTCCCGGGAAAGTTCGACAGCTAACCCTTCACACTCAATGAATGCAGAAGCAGCCTGTGCAACTGCCCCTGCCGGGACAAACAATGATGAAGTACCAATGCAACGGAATTTACCTGTCAGCCCTAACGACTCAGTTATAATCACTGCTTTACTCAGTCTCAGTAGTCACAGTCTTCCCGAAAAGAGCGAGATTTCCTTTACACCTAATCATTTCACTCCTCCATTGGAGACTTCATCTTTGGGTTGTCTCCCCTCCAAAGGGGGTAACCAGCGCCAACAGACCCTGTCGAAGCACAAAAGAAGAGACCACTTCAGCCAAAGAACCTGTGACGTGACCGTGATCGGTAAGGGTGGTCAGCAGCAAACATGCGGAAAAGTCTTCAAGAGTACTAAATCCCTGTCGGATCACAAAAGAGGCACTCACAGCGGACAACAATCCTGTGCCGTGACAGTGGTCGGGAAGGATGGCAAGCCACGGCCATGCGGGGTAGTCTGCAAGAATGCAGGAACCCTTTCGGCACACAAAACCGGATACCACACAGGGCAAAAAAACTGTGACGTAATGGTCAGCAGGGAAGGTGAACAACCGCGGCCGTGCGGGATATTATTTGAGAATGCCAGAGCCCTGTCAGATCACAAAAGAAGAGCGCATACCGTGCAGAAAGCCTGTGACTTAAAAGTGGTCGGGGAGGATGGCGAGCCGCAGCCATGCGGGATGCTCTGCAAGAATGCCGGAGCCCTGTCGGCTCACAAAAGCAAGATCCACAGCAAACCACAAACTTGCGACAAAACAGTGACCGGGGAGGACGGTCAGCCGCGGCCATGTGGGATAGTCTGCAAGAATGCCGGAGTCCTGTCGTCTCACAAAAGCGGATATCATAGGGGGCAAAAAACCTGTAACGCACCGGTGATCGGGGAAGATGGCCAGCCGCGGTCATGCGGGTTGGTGTTTGAGAATGCTGATGCCATTACGAAGCACAAAAGAAAAGCACACAGCGGTCAATGTACCTGTGATTTTCCAGTGATCGAAAAAGATGGTCGGCAGCGGCGATGTGGAAAAGTCTGCTGGAATGCTCATGACCTGACGCAACATAAAAGGATACATCGAAAACGCAAGCATGTTGATATAAACCAGAGCGGTAACCTCGATCCTTGATCTGACACTCGCCTTATCATGAGTTGATCTATTCTTCCTCTCTATAAATTAGAATGCAGGGATAGAATGATTAAACACTCATCCATTGCAGCTCTGATGTTGCTGATATCGATATTGTCTGTCGCCTTTCAGGCCGAAGCGTTAACAGAGCGTTTTATTGTCGAGATTCAAAAGAATGAATTGTTTCCAAAACAGAGCTTTTCTATAAAGCCTGGCTTGCGAATATTGTCGGCCCCGCCAGGCATAGCTAACCCAAACGGATGCACTGATTCAGATTCACCGCCTTATGACAAACGACACCAAGTTAACAGTTACGGGATAAAAACACGCCTTATTGAATCGATTTCATGGCAGCTACTTTACGCCTCTCACCTGCTGGTGGGTTACAAACTGACCCTGAACACCAATGTTAAGCCACTAAAATCCAACCTTTATTCATGGCTACCTTTAGCAGCAGCTATCACTGTCCTTTGGCTTTTTAAAAACTCTCATAACCTCGATTTACCGTTGTTTAACCCAACCGAGCAAAAAGAGATAACTTCTATGCTGGGAGAGGGGTTTGCCATCACTATGGTGGCTGGCTCTGAACATAACCAACAATCACACCAGCCACCAGAATCACCCGGCCAGCAGGCTCCCGAAGTCACCCACGCACCCAGAGGTTATTTTACTAACCTCCTGTATTCTGTTTATGGCGGCGGTGACGGAGAACCTCATTCACTTCTGCATACTTTGGGTTTCAATTGTTTCATCTTTCCCTGTTTTGGCGTTTGTAGTTTCCGACCAGCATCGGATAGCAGGGGAGCCTCAAAAGGGACGATGATTTCCGTGGCAAGTCCAACAGCTAACCCTACACATTCAATGAGTGCAGAAGCAGCCGGTACAACTCACCCCGCCGGGTCACTCAATGAGTGTGTCACAGAGCATCGAAAATTGACTGTCTCCGCTAATGACTCGATTATCGTCCACGGTTTACTCAGCCTGAGTCATCATAACCTTCCAGAAGAAAACGGGACTTCCTCTTCGCACAGCCATTCCAAACGCCCAATAGAGACTTCAGCTTCAGGTTGTCTTCCTTCCGGAGGGGCTATCCATTGCCAACAAGCCCTGTCAAATTACAAAAGAGGAGACCGCGACAGTCAACGAACCTGTGTCGAGACAATGGCCGGGAAGGATGGCCAGGAACGGCAATGCGGGAAGGTCTATAAGAATACCAGGGCCCTTGCTAATCATAAGAGAACCTACCACACCGGGCAAAAAACCTGTGACTTAACAGTGGTTGGGAAGGATGGCCAGCCACGACCATGCAGGAAGGTTTACAAGAACGCTGGAACTCTGTCATATCACAAAAAAAGAGACCACACCGGGCAACAAACTTGTGACGTAACATTAGTTCGAGAGGATGATAGCCAGCTCTGGCCATGCGGGAAGATCTGCAAGAACGCTCAAAGCCTGTCGTATCACAAAATAAGAGACCACACCGCGCAACAAACCTGCGAGATAACAGTAGTTGGAAAGGACGGCCAGCCAAGGCCATGCGGGAAGGTCTGCAAGAATGCTCACGCTCTGACGGATCACAGAAGAATACATCGAAAGCGCAAACCTTTTTAATGAAGAGCGGAACTAAGTCTCAATCCTCTCCTGGGGACATCTTCAGCTGTTTTTCGCGGACAATGGCCGACTCCATCGTTTTATTCTGCTCAAGGTAATCTTCAGCTTGTGTCAATAAGCTTGCAGTTATACCTGCTGGCGAGTACACACTCTCACTTTTATATCAAGATTCGTTACGAAATTGCCCCCTACAGAGGTCTCAACTCTTGAACTGAAAGTCACAAATTCATAGGTTTTACCCGATAAAACCTTTAGTTTTAACAGAAGTTCTCTTACAGAAAACACTGTTATTTTTTTTGCTCTATCCTTCCTTTCTATCGATCAGAATCCAGAGATAAAATGATTAAAAACTCACTATTTTTGGTGCCGCTATTGCTGATACTGTTGTCGACTGTCGTTTGTCAGGCCCAACCCTTGACGGAACGAGATATTGTCGCACTTATACAGTATGTGAATTTTTCAAACCAGAGCTTTTCTATAAAGTCTGGAATGCATACTTTTCCAGGAACCTGGCAAGACATTGCCGACACAAACAGCTATGCAGAACTTGATTCTACGGTTGATGACAAACGACACAGTTTTAACATTTACGGGTTAAAGACGACCATTATTGAATCAAATTTTTGGCGATCGCTCTACGCCAATCATCTGTTGATAGATTACGAACTATTTCTGACCAGTAAAGGACCCCCTCTATGTACCAAGCCTTCTTCATGGCTACCTGTAGAAGTGCTTGTCTCTGTCGGTTGGCTGTTAAAAAGTTATTGGCACCTAAACTCACCGTCGTTTAACACGATTGACCAAAAAGAGGCAACTTCTACTGAGAGACAGGGGGATAATCAGTTTACCACCATGGCTATGACGCATGGCTCTGGAGATGACCAACTACCATACCTGTCATCAAAATCATCAGAGCAGCAAGTCAAGAGAACTACCTCCCAACCCACAAACTGCTTCACCAACCTCATGTATTTTGGCTATGGCGACGGTAGCAGAGACCCTTATCAACCTCTGCATACACTGGGTTTAAATTGTTTCATTTTTCCCTGTTTTGGCGTTTGTTGTTTCCGACCATCACCGGATATCAGGGGCGCCGCAGAATGGACGATGAATTCATTAGAAAATTCAGCAGGCAACCCTACACTCTCAATGAGTGCAGAAGCAGCCTGTGCAACTGTCTCTGCCGGGTCATTCAATGATGATCTGATAATGCACGAAAATTTGACTCTCAACGCTGATGACTCCATTGTAACCAACGAGTTACTCAGTCTGATTAATCATGATCTCCCAGAAGAAAATGGGACTTCACCTCCGGTCTGTTTTACTTCCGGAGGGATCACCCATTACCAACAAGGCCTGTCGAATCACAAGAGAAAAAACAACACCGAACTACGAAACTGTGTCGTAAACGTGGTCGGGAAGGATCGCCTGACGCGGCCATGTGGGAAGGTCTTCAAGAATGCCAAATCTCTGTCATCTCACAAAAGCAAATACCACTCCGGGCAAGAAACCTGCAACGTTATAATGGTCGGTAGGGATGGTCGGCAGTGGTCGTGCGGGACGGTCTGCAAGAGTCTTCGATCTCTGTCAACTCATAAAAGAAGAATCCACTGCGGGCAACAAACCTGTGATGTAACAGTGGTTGGAGAGGACGGTTTGCACCAGCCATGCGGGACGGTGTGCAAGAATCCTAATGCCCTGTCGGAGCACAAAAGCAGAAAACACAGCGGACAAAAAAAATGTAGTGTGACCGTCGCCGGAGAGGATGGCCAGTTGCGGGAATGCGGGAAGGTCTGCAAAGATGCTGAAGCCCTGACAAATCACAAGACAAGAAACCACACCGCACAACGAATCTGTTTGGAAACAGTGGTCGGGGAGGATGGCCAGCTGCGGACATGCGGAAAAGTCTCCAAAAATGCCAGGAACCAGGCGTATCACAAAAGAAGAGAGCACAGTGGGCGACAAATCTGTGACGCAACAGTGGTCGGGGAGAATGGCCTGCCGCGGCCATGCGGGAAAGTCTGCAAGAATGCTGGAAACCTTTCAGTACACAAACGTGGATACCACACAGGGCAAAAAACCTGTGACGTGACGGTGAGTGGGAAAGATGGCCAGCCTCAGCCATGTAAGTTGGTTTGTGAGAATTCAAAAGCCCTGGCTGATCATAGAAGAAGAACCCATACCGGGAAAAAAACCTGTGACGTTACAGTGGTTGGGGAGGATGGTCAGCTGCGACCATGCGGGAAGGTTTTCAAGAACACTGGAACATTGTCTTATCACAAAAGAAGAGAACACACCGGGCAACAAATCTGCTGCATGACATTAGTTGGAGAAGATGGCCGGCCCCGGCCCTGCGGGAAGATCTGCAAGAACGCTCAAACTCTGTACTATCACAAAATAAAAGACCACACCACGCAACAAACCTGTGACCTGACAGTGGTTGGAAAGGATGGCCAGCCTCGGCCATGCGGGAAGATCTGCAAGAATGCACCCGCTATGACGTATCACAGAATAATGCATCGAAAGCGCAAACCTGTTAACAAGGACCGGAACTCAGACCTCAACCCTTGAGCTGACAACTACACGTTCATAAGGTTTTGCCCGATATAATCTTGAGTTTTTTAACAGAAAATTCTCAACTGAAAAAACAGTTATTTTTTTGCTCTATCCTTCCTCCCTATCGCTCAGAACCCAAGGATAGAATGATTAAACACTTACTCGTTATGGCACTGCCATTACAATTATTGTTGCTGCCTGTCATCTCTCAGGCCAAAGCGTTGACAGAACGTTTTATTATCGAACTTCTACAAAATTCGTTTTTTCCAGAACAGGTTTTTTCTATAAAGCCTGGCCTGCCTGCATTACCGATCAGCCCACCAGACATTGCCGACACAAATAGCTATGCAGGACCAAATTCGCCGCCTGATGAAAAAACACACAGACCTGGCCTTTACGGGATAAAAACGCCCCTTATTGAATCGATTTCGTGGCAATTACTTTATGCCACTCACCGGCTGGTTGGCTACGAATTGATCCTGAACACCAAAGATGCCTCTCTACTCTCCAACCCTTATTCATGGCTGCCAGCAGAAGTGGGTTTCGCAGTCGGCTGGCTTTTAAAAAGCTACTGGAACTGCTATTCACCGTCGTTTAACCCCATCGCACAACAAGAAGCAACATCTATGCTGACAGAGGGGTTTGCCACCATCACTATGTTGGCTGGCTCTGAACATAACCAACAACCACACTCTCTATCAGAATCATCCGGCGAGCAAGCTTCAGGAGGAACGACCCAAGTGACAGGTACTTTCACCAGCCCCCTGTATTTTAACTCTGCCGACGGTAACCGAGACCCTCAACAACTTCCGCATACTTTGGATTTAAACTGTTTCGTCCATCCCTGTCGTGGCGTTTGTAAATTTCGATCATCATCCGGTAGCGTAGAGCCCGCTGAATGGCCACTGAATTCCTCAGAATATTTGACAGGTCACACAGGGGCAGCGCCCGGACAAAGCTCATACTCCCACAGGGCTGATGAACACTGCTTTCGTTTCATTGGTCATCTTGATGCTAAAAATGCCAGACTTTCAATATGTCCAGGGGCATTCTATTCAGCTGATTCAGTCGGCCCCGCCAATGATGATCTGACAATGCACGGGAAGTTGCCTACTACCTCTGAAGACTCGATTATAATCGATGGGTTGCTCAAACTACGCGCTCATAATTACCCTGAAGAAACCGGGATTTCCTGTACACCTGAACATTGCCAACAAGTCCTGTCGACTCACTGGGGCAGGGAGCACATCGGGCAACCGGCCTGTGACGCAAGCGTGGTCGGCAGGGACAACCAGCTGCGGTCATCCGGCATGGTCTGCAAGAATGCTCAAGCACTGGCGGATCAAGAAGGAATACACCACACCGAGCAACAAACCTGTGACGTCACAGTGGTCGGGAACGATGGTCAGCAGCGGTCATGCGGAAAGATCTGCAAGAATGCGCAGTCTCTGTCGTCTCACAAAAGCCAATATCACAGCGGACACAGAACCTGTGAAGTGTTGGTAGTCGGGAAGGATGGTCAACAACGACCATGCTGGAGGGCCTGCGAGAATGCTCGCTCCCTATCGGTTCACAAAAGAAGAGAGCACAGTGGACAACAAGTCTGTGACGTGAAAGTGATCGGACAGGATGGCCAGAAGCGTCCATGCGGTACTGTCTGCAAGAATGCTCTGAACCTGTCGTATCACAAAAGCAAATATCACGGCGGACAACATATTTGTAATTTGCCATTGGTCGGGGAGGATGGCCAGCCTCGACCATGCGGAAAGGTCTTCAGGAATGCCAGAGCCCGGTTTGATCACAAGAAAAGGGACCACAGCGGGCAACAAACCTGCGTCGAGGCATTGCTCGGAGAAGATGGTCAGCTTCGGCCATGCGGGAAAGTCTTCAGAAATGATCGAGCCCTGCTTGATCACAAAAGAAAAATCCACAGCGGGCAACGGACCTGTCACATAACCGTAGTGGAGGATAACGAACTGCGGTTATGCAGGAAGGTCTGTAAGAATGCTCGATCCCTGGCGGATCACAAAAAAAGACACCACACCGAACAACAAATCTGTAATGTTATAGTGGTCGGAGAGGATGGTCAGCATCGGTCATGCGGAACGCTCTGCAAGAATGCTCAGTCTCTGTCGTCTCATAAAACCAGATACCACACCGTGCATAAAATCTGTGAAGTGATAGTAGTCGGGGAGGATGGCCAGCAGCGGCCATGCGGTGCTGTCTGCAAAAGTGTTCTGGCTCTGTCAGACCATAGAGGCAGATATCACAGCGAGCAACAAATCTGTAACCTGCCAATAGTCGGGGAAGATGGCCAGTCGCGACCATGCGGGACGGTCTGTAAGAGTCGCAAAGCCCTGTCGGATCACAAAACAAATCATCGAAAACGCAAACGTGCTGATGTGAATCAGTAACGATCTGACCGACGTCATGCTTTGCTCAGTGCCGCCTTTGGTTTTAACAGGAATGTCTTTGACAAAAAAGCTCGCTTATTTTCTTGATCTATCCTTCCTCTCTAACTTACAGAATGCCGGGATAGAATCATTAAAAACTTATTCTTTTGGGCACTGCTGTTGCTGATATTATTATCTGTCTCCAGTCAGGCCGAACCATTAAGAGAACGTTTTATCGTCGAGCTTCAACAAAATTCAGTTTTTCCCAACCAGAGCTTTTCTGTAAAGCGTGTCCTGACTGCCTTAGCGTGCAATCCGCCAGACATTGCCGGCAAAGGCGGCTATGCGGGATCATATTTGCTTCCTGATGAAAAACCACGCAGATCTGAAAATTACGGGGTAAAAACGCCCCTTATTGAATCGATTGTGTGGCAATTGTTTTACGCCACTCAAATGCTGGTTGGCGGCTACGAACTGATCCTGACCACCAAAGTGAGTTATCTGTTCTCCAAACCTTATTCATGGCTTCCTCCTCAAGTGGTTGTCGCTGTATGCTGGCTTGTGAAAAGCTATTGGAACCCTAGTTCACCGTCGTTTAACCCAATCGTACAACAAGAGGCAAACTCTACGCTTAAACAGGGTTTTATCACCATCGCTATGGTACCTGGCTCTGAACATAATCAACCACACCCGCTATCAGAATCATCCGATGGGCATACTTCAGGAGCAACGAACGAACTTACAGGGACTTTCACCAGCCCCCTGTATTCTACGTTTGGCGGCGGTAACCGAGGCCCTCAACAACTTCTGCATACTTTGGGTTTAAATTGCTTTGTCCATCCCTGTCGTGGCGTTTGTATATTTCGATCATCAACCTACAGCAGAGTACCCGCTGAATGGCCGTTGAATTCCGCAGAAAATTCGACAGTCCATACAGGGACAACACCCGGACAAAGCTCACACCCCCACATGGCTAATGGGCTCTGCGTTCGTTGCACCGGTCATTTTGATGCTGATAATGCCAGATTCTCGATAATTGCAGGGGCAGCCTATGCAACTGACCCAGCCGGGCCCGTCAATAATGATGTGACAATGCCCCAAAACTTGCTTGTCACCTCTGATGACTGGATTATAATCAATGGGTTGCTCAAACTACACGATCATACACATCCTGAAGAAACAGGGATTTTCTGTACGCCTTCCCATGACCAACAAGCTCTGTCGAATCACAAAAGAAGAGACCGCACCGGGCAACAGACCTGTGACGAGACAGTGGTTGGGAAGTATGGCCAACAGCGGCCATGCGGTACTGTCTGCAAGAATACTCAAACTCTGTCGTTTCACAAAATCAGAGAGCACTCCGGGCAAAAAACTTGTGATGAGACAGTAGTCGGTGCGGACAGTCAACTGCGGCCATGTGGGAAACTCTATAGGAATGCTAAAGCCCTGTCGGAACACAAAAGAAAGATCCACAGCGGGCAAAAAGTCTGTTACATAACAGTAATCGCGGAGGATGGTCAACCGCGACAATGCAGTGCAGTCTGCAAGAATGCTAAAGGCCTGACGGATCACAAAAGAAAAGTCCACAGCGGGCAACAAACCTGTAATGTAACCGTGATCGGAGAGGATGGTCAGCAGCGCCCGTGCGGCACGGTCTGCGAAAGTGCCTTGGACCTATCTGCTCATAAAAGCAGAGAGCACTCCGGACAACAAATCTGTTACATGACAGTGGTAGGGGAGGATAGTCAGCTGCGGCCATGCGGGACGGTCTGCAAAAATGCTCAAGTTCTGTCATCTCACAAAAGCAGAGAGCACTCCGGACAAAAAACCTGTGAAGTGACCGTGGTCCACGAGGATGGGCAGCTGCGGCCATGCGGGAAGGTCTTTAAAAATGCCAGAGCCCGGTCTGATCATAAAAGAACTGATCACACCGGGCAACAAATCTGCGACGTCGCCGTGGTTGGAGAAGGTGGTCGGCTGCGGCCATGCGGGAAGACCTACAAGAATGTCAAAACCCTGACGGATCACAAAAGAAACCATCGAAAGCGCAAGCATCTTGATGTGAACCAGGATGATGCCCCCTGTCTGAAAAAGGTTAACTGAATAAGTCCCTTCCTTTCATGAGGTTTTCACTGTACCGCCCTTGTTTTTTAACAAAAGGTCTTTGACAGAAAACAGACTTATTTTCTTGATCTATCCTTTCTCCTTACACACTAGAATGCAAGGATAGAATTATTAGACACTCACTCTTGTCAGTACTATTATCGCCGATATTTTTGTTTTCTGTCGTCTGTCAGGCAGTACCATTGACAGAACGCTTTATTGTCGAGCTTAAACAAAATTCGGTTTTTCCAAACCATAGCTTTTCTATAAAGCGACACCTGCCTGTATTTCCTGGACATCTACCGCGCATTACCGACACAAATATCTATGCAGAATCAGATTCGCCGCCATATAACAAACGACACAGGTTTGTCAGTTACAGAGTCAAAAGGAGCATTATAAAATCGATTTCGTGGCAGTTTCTTTACCTCTCTCATTTACTGGCTGGATACGAGCTGACCGTGATCACCAAAGAGCTGTCGCTATGCTCCACCCCTTATTCATGGCTACCTGTAGAAGTAATGTTTGGCTCTGGACATACCCAACAACCGAGTCGGCTATCAGAATCATCCGGCGAGCAAGCCTCAGGCGCAACGAACGAACATACAGGCATGTTCAGAAGCCCCCTGCATTCTGACTCAGGCGATGGTAACAGGGGCCCTCATCAACCTCAGCATACTTTAGATTTAAATTGTTTTATCTCTCCCTGCCTTGGCGTTTGTAGTCTTCGACCATCATCACGCAGCAGAGAGTCTGCTGAATGGCCGTTGAACTTCATTGAAAGTTCAAAAAACCCTTCACACTCAGTAAGTTCAGGGGCAGTCAATGCAACTGATCCAGACGGATCAACCAATTGTGATGAGACCATGCAAAGGAATTTGCCTACCCCTCCTGATGACTGGATTATAATCAATGGACTACTCAAGCTAGCTGGTCATAATCAAGCCAAAGAAACAGGGATTTCCTGTACACCTGCTCATTTGACCAACCCAGCGGGGACTTCATCTTCAGGCTGCCTTCCTTCCGGAGAGGCCACCCATCGCGAAAAAGCCCGGTCGAATCACATGAGAAGAGACCGCACCGGGCCAAAAATCTGCAGTCTGACATTAGTCGGGCAGAATGGTCAGCAACGACCGTGTGGGAAGGCTTGCAAAAATACACGAGCGCTGGCAGACCACAGAAGAATAACCCATAGCAGTGAACAAACCTGTTACACTACCGTGGCCCGAGAGGATAGACGGCAGCGGCAATGCAGGAAGGTCTTTAAGAATTCTAAATCCCTGTCTTCTCACAAAAGCAGAGAGCACTCCGGGCAACAAACCTGTGCTGTAACAGTGATTGGGGATGAAGGCCAGCCGCAACAATGCGGGACGGTCTGCAAGAATGCCAAGGGCCTGTCGTTTCACAAAAGAAGAGAACACTCGGTGCAAAAAACCTGTAGCGTGGCCGTGGTCGGGGAGGATGGTCAGCAGCGGCCATGTGGGAAGGTCTGTAAGAACCCACAATCTCTGTCTTCTCACAAAAGCAGAGAGCACTCCGGACCGCAAATCTGCAACATACCTATAGTTGGGGAGGATGACCAGCCTCTACCATGCAGGACAGTTTGCAAGAATGCCAGTATCCTGTCAGATCACAAAAGAAGAGAGCACAGTGGGCAACAAACCTGTGACCTGAACGTGATCGGGGAGGATGGTCAGCTGCGACCATGCGGGACGGTCCGCAAGAATATCAGATCCTTGGCAGATCACAAAAGAAGGGCCCACAGCGAACAACAAACCTGCGACTTGATCATAGACGGAGAGGATGGACAGCTGCTTCCATGCGGGAAGGTCTGCAAGAATCGCCTAGCCCTGGCGGATCACAAAAGAAGATATCGAAAACACAAGTCTTGTGATCTCACCCAGAGTGGTGACCCAAGCCCTAGAAAAGGTAAATTGAATAACTAAAGATCTGATACTCCTTTCGTGAGTTTTTTCCCGTTGCTACCTTAGGCTTTTATAAAAGGTCTGTGACAGAAAACAGACTCATTATCTTGATCTATCCTTGCTCTCTAGTCACCAGAATACAGGGATAGAATTATTAAATACCCAATCTTTGAGACAACACTGTTTTCGGCATCGCTCTTACTATTGCAGTTTTTTTCTGTCGTTTGTCAAGCCGAACTGTGGACAGAATATGTTATGGTCGAGCTTGAACAAAATGCAGTGTCGCCAGACCAGAGCTTTTCTGTAAAGCGATGTCTGCAAACATTGCCAGGCGACCCGTCAGACATTGCCGACACAAGAGATTATGAAGAACTTGAATCGCTGCCCGATAACAAACGACACATTTTTTACAGTTACGGGGTAAAAATGATCCTTATTGGATCTATTTCGTGGCAGTGGCTTTACACCACTCATATGCAATTGAGTTACGAACTGATCCCGGACACCAAAGACGCTTCTCCCGGCCCTAACTCTTATTCATGGATACCCGTAGAAGTGGTTGTTACCTTCGGCTGGCTTTTAAAAAACTATTGGAATATATATTTTCTGTTGTTTAAACCGATCGAACAACAAAAAGCAACAACTATGCTGACACAGGGAGGGCATCCAGTTGCCTCCTTCACTGTAGTGCCTGGCTCTGAACATAACCAACAACGACACCATCCATCAGAATCATCAAGCCAGCATGCCTCTCAAGCGGGCACCCAGCCTACAGACTCTTTCACCACTATCCCGGATTCTGACTCTGCCGACGGTGACGGAGATCCTCAACAATACCTTCATACTTTGGGTCTAAACTGCTTTGTTCGTCCCTGTCATGGCATTTGCCAATTCCGGCCATCATCTGCCAGCAGAGAGCCAGTTGAATGGCCACCCAGTGATGATGCGCCAATGCATGGGAATGCGCCTTCCACCATTAATGATATTACGGTCATTCATGGGTCACTCGATCCATATACTCTTCAACTCGTTACCAATAACCTTGAGGAAAAAACCGTAATTTCTTTTACGCTTACCCAGACAGGCACAGTACAACCTCCGGTAACACCTAAGAAGGTTGCATTCGGAGCAGCACATGATCAAAAAGCCCTATCAGATCGCAAAGGCAACACCCGACAACAAACTTGTGATACAACACTGATTGGGAGCCAACAGCGACTACTCAGTGAGGTCTTCAAGAATACTAAAGCCCTGCCTGATCAAAGAAGAACAGAGCACACCGGGCCACATGCCTGCAACTCAACAGTGATCGGTGAGGACGGTCAGCCGCGAACATGCGGGAAGATTTACAAGAATGCTCATACCCTGACGTCTCACAAAAGTGGATACCACACAGGACAAAAAACCTGTGTCGAGACAGTGATCGACCCGGATGGTCAGATGCGGCCATGTGGGAGCGCCTTCAAGAATGCCCGAGCCCTGTCGCATCATAAAAGTAAATTCCACAGAGTAACACTAGCCCGTGATGCAACCGTGGTCGGGGAGGATGGCCAGCAGCAACCATTTGGAAGGGTCTGCAAGAATGCTCAAGCACAGCAGCATCAGACAAGAAAAGGCCAAACCGCACAACACACTGGTGACGTGACTGTGGCCACAGAGTGTGGCCAACCGCGAGCACGCGGGACAGTCTACAAGAATACTAAAGCCCTGAGGGTTCATAGAAGAAAAAAGCAAACCGGGCCACAAACCTGCAACGCAACAGTGGTCGGTAAGGACGGTCAGCCTCGAACATGCGGAAAGATTTACATGCATGCTCATGCCCTGTCGTCTCACAAAAGTGGATACCACACGGGACCAAAAACCTGTGTCGAGATATTGACCGGCCCGGATGGCCAGCCGCGGCCATGCGGGATCACCTTCAAGAATGCTCGAGCCCTGAATGCTCATAAAAGTAAATTCCACATAGGATCACGAACCCGTGACGCAATCGTGGTCGTAAAGGATGGCCAGCAGCAACCATGCGGAAGCATCTGCAAGGATGCTCAAGCACAACAGAGTCAGATAAGAAGAGACCACACTGCACCACAAATCTGTGACGTGATCATGACTACAGAGCATGGCCAGCAGCGAACATGCGAGACGGTCTGCATGAACTCTCGATCTCTGTCGTCTCATATAAGTAGATACCACACCGAGAATAAAAAATGTGACCTTATGGTAGTCGGGGAGGACGGTCAGCATCAGGCATGCAGTACGCTCTGCGAGAACGCTGAAGCTCTAACAAATCACAAAAGAAACCATCCAAAACGAAAGCCTGTTGATGTGAACCAGAATGATGACCCCGGCTCTAAAAAACTCAAACTAAATAACTGACACTAGCAGCCTGTCGGACTTAAGCGTCCGTAGCGAGGATTGCAAGAAATTGAGGATAAAAATTTCTGCTTCTGAGGAGAATAGCGAGCTATTTG
>NZ_JAHHPN010000102.1:0-5469 GCF_024606325.1 Endozoicomonas sp. ONNA1 | reverse complement strand
CCAAGGAAGTGCTCAAATTCATCCACTGTCTGATAACCGTCGACACCTCTGACGGCCTTCATGTAGCTCTCAAGTTCAACCTTGCTGATCAGACCTTCACGCAGCAGAGCAATAGTCTTTTTACCACCGGCAAAACGGGTAGCCAGATATTCCGGGAAGCTTTCCAGGTTCCGAGGTTCATACTCGATGTAGTGAATGGCTGTTTTGCCCATGGCGTAAACGACATCGTCGTATTCTTGAGCCCCGTTTTGCAGCTGATGCCTGATCTTGAAAACCAGTCCCTGGACTTTTGACAGAACCTTCGGAGGCTGAAGTTTTAAAGCCCCGGAAGAGAGGGTCGGAAAGGTCGTCTTCAGGCTCTTGAAGACTTTCACAATCCGATTGGCCTGATCAAACGTCAGACCTTCTCCGACCAATGCCCTGAGGCGAACCGGTGCAAGTTCATCGTCAAAATCGAAAATTGTGAAATAGGGTACTTTCTTACCGTTTTCTACTGCTAATTCTGCCAAACCCATTGCGGCTTCCAGAGCTTGTTTCTTGAGAGAGTGATCCTGCATGAAGTCGTGCATATCGGTCAGAACTTTTACCTGCCACGGTGTGAACTGGAAGGGACCGCCTTCATTTTCGACGGCTTGCTCTGCCGCCTTCAGGACTTCCTTTAATTTCTCTATTTTCGCTTTCCTGACTTCTATTTCTCTGTTGAGACTGTGCAGCTTGTGGGTCATTTGCAGGATCTTCCCGCCAGTGCCATCATCTCCGCCCAGTTGAACCTGTTTGTTTCTCAGGTTATTAACCCGTTGTTCATGGGTTTCAGAAGTGTCTGGTTTAAGACCCACGGCTTCTTCAGTAGCGTCAAGAGCTGTTTTATGGAAATCCGTCAGAGTATCTTTAGCTTTTGATAAAGCTTCACTTTTCTGCTCCAGGACTAAACCCAGCGCAGTTATCTCTTTGTTATGTGCAGTTTTATCCTGCTCTTCGAAGTCTCCAAAATCGATAATCTCCTGTTTTTTATGATCCAGTTTTTCTTGTGCATTACTCTCTTCAAACTGTGCATGGTTCACTTCCATACTTTTGCTGTCGTAATCTTGCAGGAATTGTGTGACCAGAGTGTACTTTTTTCTGGCTAAAGGCAGCTCGGCCAATGCTTCCTCGAATATACCGGCTTCGTCCAGACCCTGATTATCTTTACAGCTTGTAAATACCTCGTGTTTGCCACGAAGGGCATGCAGTTTGCGACGAACACCTGTCAGCTCACTTTCCGCTTTTGCCAATGCTCGTTTAGCATTGGCTTTCTCACGATCAAGAACGTATCGCGGTTTGGGCCCAAGGCGCGCGATTTGCTTGTCAAGCTCATTTTCAATGGTTGCGATACGGACATTAACAGCAGACTGACCGGCATTGAAAATTTCTTCGAGCAGTCCATTGAGCTTTGCTTCAATCAGAATGTTCTGGTTGTCGATAGTGGCATCATCTTTATAGTTCTCAATCTTGAGTTGATGGGCCAATTCATTGTTTCTGGCTCTTCTGACACCTACATCGTCATAAGCTTCGTGTACTTCATCCATTAATGCCTGAACTCTGGCCTTCAGAGCTTCCTTCTGATCATACAGTTTGCTATCTTCCCCGAATGCCAGATTCAGATCTCTGGCCAGTTTAGCAGTGAAAGCCTTGCCTCTTTCTGTGGCAGCAACGTTTTCATGAGGGTAGATGCTCAGCTCGTCCTCTATGGCGCCAAGCAGACTTGTCTGTTGATCTCTGGCGAACTTATCCAGGTAGGAATCTTCGACTTTATAGGTAAGAGTCCCCCGAAGCTTATTGTGTTTGATATCTCTCTTGTTCAGTGCTGTGCTGTCTCCTTTCCAGAGGGTTTGATCTATCTGATCCAGCAATTTTTCTGAGACATCATTGCCTTCAAGTATTGAATAAATCCGGGCAAGCCTTTCTGCTTCTCCATCCTCTTTATTGAATTTGATGTTGAGTATTGTTTCTATGGCTTCCAGCAGATCGGTGAGTTTTTCTCTGGCTCGCATGTCCGGGTCTTCGACTTTATGGCGAAGGTTTACAAGAAGCATAGTGCGTTTGTATTCCTTCTCGTCCAGATCCGTAGTTTTGCCTTCATATGCCCATCGGATGTTACCTATTTCTTCCAGTGACTCATCCAGTATTTCTTCTGATAGCGCATCGCTGTCAAGAGTTTTCATGACCACTTCGAGTCTTGCTATTTTGTTGTCCTCTTTATTGGCTTCGATGTCGAGTATTTCTTCTGCGACTTCCAGTATGTCCAGGGCCTCTCTCTCTGCCTGCTGTCTGGCGTCTCTGATATTTTCCTGCATATTTTCAGAGATGTACCGGCGACGGAGATACACATCTTCTTTTTCATCAAGGTCACGTATCTCAAGGGCTTTTTCTATGACGCTCAGTGTCTCAAATACTTCAGGTCTGGCTTTGGGGTGGCCTGGTGTTTTAATGTCATCCAGCTCTTCTTCAAGCTCTGCTAGCCTGAGGAGTTTGGTAGATACCCTTGTTTCCAGCGCCCTGTCTTCTGATGTGTCGTCTTCATCAGGCTCAATATCAAACTCTGCTGCCATTTCACTATTGGGAGTGTTTGTGGCTTTTGCTCTGGTAGCAAGAAGTTGTTTTTCGAGCTCCGGAATTCGTTTATTATCCTGCTCAAGTTGATCCACCGAGTTTTTCGTCTCTTCCAACTCCTGACGAATCTTTTTAAGCTCATTCACAACTGGTTGATTGAGTCCAACGGCTCTCAGTTTTTCCTCAAAATGGGTCATGGCCATTGTCCCTGTGCGTTGAAATGCTTCGTTTAGCTCGGCGAGCATGGCCTCTCTTACCTGCAGTTTTTCCAGCTTGTGCTCCATCTCAAGCAGCTGTTCGGCAAAGACGCCAGCGACTTTGGAAGCAAAGCTGCGGTCTGCGTCAAAAGAATCGTCAAAAGGATCGCCGGACATTTTGGCGATAACAGACATAATTTCATGAATATTTTGAATAAACTTCCGGTTAGTCAGAAAATTTCTAAGTATGGGTTTGAAGCCAAAGTGTTCTGTGAGTTGAATATGCATCCAGGTTGGCGTGATGAACGACGACGTTAATTTGATGTGCGTTCTGGTGATTACAAATCCATCTTCCTGATCTGAAGTAGCGCTGGTTAATGCCTGCAGGATATATTCATAGTATATAAGCGAGGCCAGTGTATCTTCGTATTCATCCGTCGGTTTACCACCTTCGTCAAGTCTGGTAATGTGCTGCGCAGCTAACTCCTCCAGCAGCGCCAGCTGCCGACTTCGAATGACGTATTGGTAGCTTTTGAACTTGTCTTTTTTAACCAGTGCTATTGTTTCAGGAGTAGGTCCATTGTCGTAAAATCCTTCCCAGATATCATAGAGACCCTCCACAAAAGCGATATCGGTTGGATTCTGCTTCTGACCATGAAAAACAATAATCTCCCCCTCAGCCACAGTCACTTCCAGTTTTGGATAATCCTCAGGTACAGGATAGACCTGTGTGTCATCCTCGACGTGTACTACATAGCCGACGGGTTTATAGAATGACAACAGATCTTCCAGAGCTCCCTGTTGTAAATCTTTCCCAAGAACATGAACCTGGGTATAGGCAGAGGTAGCTGCTGCTAAAAGCGTCTCATCATTGACAAAGATTGATTGACCCAGACGCTGCAGCTCAGGGGGCTGGTCGCTGGAAACGATGAGACGCATGAAGGTGCGCCCTTTCACTTCAACCTGGTCTACTTCAAGGTTGGCAAGGACAACATAGTGATCAACTTCGCCAAGGTTTCCTGCTCTTTCATTCACACCTTTCAGCACTCCGACCAAGTGTTCGGGGCTGGCAATTTTCGTAAATGGTTCTAATGTATGATTGTCGCCTAATTGAGAGCGCACAGCTCCAATTGAATCCTTATGGGTCATTCTGTCTCTGACTTCGATGAGTAGTTTATTTTCTGAAAAATTATGGGTGAACCTGAAAACTGCCTCATTACCTACCTTGAGGACTTTGGTGTACTTCTGAGCAATGTCATTGTCGTCTGTTTCAAACAGATCAACAGTGGAAACGCCACCGTCAATGCCAGAAAGAACGTCTGTGAAGCCCTTGGAAGGAATATCGTAGTCGGCTCTGAATTCAGCTCGATCGGGGTAGGTGGTTGTAAAGGATTTGGTTATTGGCTGCTGGTCATCACCTAAAGTTGGCTTAACTATGACCTCACTCTGGATGAACTCCGTATGTCCATTGTCCTGAATAACGATAGATTTTGTCTGTAGCCTGCGATCGGCCAGTGCCTGTGTAGCAATGATGGAAGAGCTGATAGTAATGGCCACTGCAAGGCTTAATGCATTGGGGTGAGCATGTGTCATTTTACTACCTCAGAGCTGAGTACTTTGATTACCGTGAAAAGTGATTGCCACACCAGGCAAGGAGGCAACTTTCAGTCACTCATGGCTGTCAATCGCTCACTGTTAAGTTGTTGAGTGAATTTAGTTCACAGCGGCCAATCTGGTAAGCTGTTGAGCGAATTTTGCTCGAACTGACAAAGTCCAATGTCAGTAAAACTGAATTGTTTTTTCAGCCGGGGAATAACGTCGTTGCTTATAGCAGGGTTTAATCGATAGCCTGAACCGGAAGAAACCATTATGTATCCTTCTATGATTGGTTTCTTTTGGGTAGCTATGGGGGGCATCCACTGATTTTTAGCATTAAAGTTCGTCGCGGGTATTCTTATCAGGAGTGAACTTCTCAAACCTGTAATCAGCATTGCAGTTTTCACGGCAGCTGGTGTCTTCTCAGGTGCTGTAGTCCTTTTGGCTCTACTATCAATTCATAGAAGGCTCCCAGAGTATAAGAGTAAGGAATACTTTCAGCGTGGGAGAATGACCATTTAGGTACATTTTCCCTGAAGTATTTCTCCCAGCCATGCTTATAAATCTTCATGGTGCGATCACGTCGTTCACGGAACTGAAGATAATGCTCGTTCCGCGTCCAGCCATGCATCACGTTGTTTGCTTTAACACGGTTCGCATACTGTTCATCCGTTTCATTGAAGCGTTGAGGCGTAGCAATAGCAGTACGTTTCACATAGTCCGTTTCCGTTTCACTCACGCCTCTCCAGCGGTTGATCTTGTCAAGACTACGTCCCAGGGGTCCACCCAGCCATTGAGTGAGCATTTTGTTGTCGTTCATGAAGAAGTCGAAAGTGAGACTCGACGCCAGAGCGAATCCGAAGGTTTGAGCATAGGTAAACCCGGATAAAAGACCGTGGGCGTATGATCCGACAGTGGCTACCGGGCCCAGCACCAGACCGGCTGTGGCAGAGGCCAGAGTCTTCACTTTTTGTGGTGTGATTCTGTGAAGCAGTGGCATCCGAACTCCTTGTCTGGAAGCCATGGATTTCACTATTTCGGGAACCAGACGGGAAATGCTGCGATACATCCGGGGGTTGGCGTTGTG
>NZ_JAHHPN010000101.1:0-3239 GCF_024606325.1 Endozoicomonas sp. ONNA1 | reverse complement strand
CACTCCCAGGGCACTGCTCTGCATCTCAATGCTGGTGCTGCAGAAATCCCCTGAACCGTCTCTTGCTGATAGCATGTTTATGAGTCTCACTGCTTTGTGGGAGCCATGCGTCATATCCAAACCGGCATTACTGTGTTTCACCGGAGCTGACTCTCCGTGATAGACAGTGGCGGCAATGGTGATTTTATCGAGTTCTTTTGGATCGACTTCAAATGGGCTCTGGTCCAGTACCGTGAAGTTGGCATACTTGCCGACATCAATGGTACCAATTTCGTTTTCCAACCTTGCGGTATAAGCTGCGTTGATAGTGATGGCTTTGAGTGCGTCTTCGACACTGATCCGCTCCAGTGGCCCAAGTGTCCTGCTGCCGGATAAGCCTATCCGGTTAACGGCTGCCCAAGCCAGGCTGAGCGGCTGCGCCGGTGCCATTGGCGCATCAGAGTGCAAAGAAAGTATGCCGCCTGCTTCAATGAACGACTGGCCTCGGGACATATTTTCCGCCCGCTCTTTCCCAATTCCATGAACACTATAAAGCTCACCCAGTATGTGCGTGTAGTAAGGGTTAACGCTGAAGTTAGCACCTTGCTCCACCGCACGGTTAATATCATCCAGGCCGGTAAAACCTAAGTGATGGTATCCGGTGCGGTGATCTTCCCGTGGCGTGTCTTTGTTTAGCGTTTCAACAATATCAATGGCGGTTTCAAACCCCAGGTCACCATTTGCATGTACAATGACAGTGTAATCGTCATTCCAGTATGGCCTCATGCTGTCTTCGAGTTCTTCCGGCTTTTGGATCCATTCACCTTCATGGCCATCGGTATAGCCATCTTTCATGTGCATCAACTGGCTATACATTGCCCCATCAGAAAATAGTTTGACGTACTTTGGCAGCCATTTGATCTGGTCAGATTCCTTGTAAGTCCGGGTTTGTTGTTCAGCCAGCGCCTTGCCTTTCTCGGCATCATTTTGCGACAGCATATAGGTAAAGTTGCCCGCAGGAATCAACCAATAGTCCATCGGAAAGGTATCCTTCATCAAGACATCAACCATTTCGTTAAACATCTCCGGTGAAAGCAGGACACCCGGGTCAATAACCGTGGTGATACCCCCTGAATGGACATAGTCTTTGCTGCGTTTAATCCCTTCGGCAAAACGTCCTGATTCAAAGAAATAGGTAAAAAGCTCGTTCATGATGGCTTTCAGACCCGTTTCGTAGGCATGACCGTTATCCCAGTTAAGCTGGGATATTTTTTTTCCCTCCCAATCGGCTTGGTTCCAGCCCAGCACCGTCAGGGCGGCGTCGTTAAAATAAACTTCGTGAAAACTGCGGTGCCATACAATAATGGGCCGTGTTTCCGAGAGTTTATTCAAGGCCGATTTGTTCATGTTCTGGCCATGAAAATAGTTATGATATCCCCAGGTAATAAGGGGTTCTCCCTCAGGTAAAGACCGTTCCAGACGAGCGAGCTGGTCGAAGTACGCTTTCTCATTTTGGACACCCTTCACATACCCCCAGGGGAATGCCCAGTCTGCGGGGGTGATAAAATCCATGCTCAGTAACAGGCTGCTCATCCAGATATGCATATGGGGCTCGACAAAGCCCGGCAGGATCGTTTTATCGAGGAATTGTGTATCAACCATCAGGTTGCTTTCATTTTTGTAGGCTTCTATCAACGCTTCTTGCTGACCGATGTTGATGATCTTGCCGTCCTGAACGGCAATGGCTGTGGGTTTGCCATTAATTGTCTCTGAAAGGGTAATGATGTCGTTGGAGACAAATACAGTGATCGGGCTGTTGAGGGGCCCATCGGGTGCCCCTACCAGTGAGCACCCGGCCAGGATGGATAATGACACTGTTAAAACGGAAACTTTAAAGATGTTTTTCATATTGTAATCTTTCAATGAAAAAGGCAGAGCACCTCTGGATGAACCACTCTGCTGAAGGCAGGGTGAAAAATAGCAATTTTTAACGGTCATGATAAATGCATTATGATGGGCAATATCAGCCATTTTACAGGTAGCAGGAGGAAGATAGATGTTCTCATACGAGCACTTAGCCGCATTTTGCGCCACGTTTGAAGAAGCCAGCTACAGTAAAGCGGCAAAGAAACTAAACAAAGATAGAACTACTGTTCGCGAACAAGTGAAGGCCTTAGAAGACAGTTTCGCAATTCGTTTGTTTACTATTGAGGGAAAGAAAGCCGTGGCAACAACCGAGGCTGATGCACTGTATCGTCAGGCAAAGGTGTTGGTTAAAAATAGTGATCTGCTCTATCGCCGAATGATCGATCGCTACAAGCAGGCACTTGAATCTCTGATTGTTTACCATGACAACCTGGTACCCAATAGCCTGATAAAAACGGTTAATCAATCGATCACAGAGCAGTTTCCCATGCTACGCCTGCATTGGTTGCATCGAAACCGGGATGAGACGCTGGATGCGTTAGTGAGCAACCAGCATTGCGTTGCCATCATGCAAAGCCGGCTTAAAAACATGCCTGAACGAACATTCAGTTTTATTAACTTGGGCACCAGTGAACAAGGTTTTTATTGCCATCCTGATCACCCACTCGCGAAACGTGATTGCATTCAAATGAATGAACTTGAATTAGCAATGCAATACTTGAGTGAAAATCACCATAATAGTAATCCTGAACTTTATTCTATTTCTAGCAATGTCCGCTTAGTGAGTAATAACGATGTACTGCTTACCCTTCTGCTTGAAGATGGATGGGCGATCCTGGAGCATTCCTTAGCTGCGCCTTTGTTGCAAAGTGGTAAGTTGGTAAATCTCAACGTTAATGAGTTGGTTAACGCTGTTCGAGTGCCTTTATCATTTTATTGTCCTCCGGAGTTAGAAAACTATCCGGAAGTCGTCGCTGTTAAATCTGTTTTGCTGGGATTCGCGAAGGATAATTTCCGGTAAGAAAACGAAAGGTTCACATTCCACGACATGAAGGCCAAAGGGGTATCCGATCACGAAGAACAATACTCAGGCCACAAGACTTTGAAAGGCAGAAAAATCTACATCAGGAAGGCCACTGTACACGACAAAAATCAGGAGTAAGCCTGCGAGATCCACTATCTTAAGATTTTTCGCTAAAAATACCTCACAATTATGGAACCCGCTGACTTACTCATTGAACATTTTAGAACCTATCTGAACTGGAACAAGTGTCGACTAAGTGTTCTTGCCTATCTTGTGCTTGGCTTGCTGGAAAAGCAGACGGTAAACTTCA
>NZ_JAHHPN010000100.1:0-2067 GCF_024606325.1 Endozoicomonas sp. ONNA1 | reverse complement strand
CATCATGGAAATCCCCCGCACCATCAACGACCCCATCCAGTTCCTGTTCTGGTCTCTGGATGAAATCTACCCCGTAGCCGTGGGTCTGATCTGGGGTATCTGGTTTGACCAGCTGCTTCTGGGCATGTTTCTGGGCTGGATAGCAATTCGTGTCTATCGACGATTTCGGGATCGTCACCCTGACGGCCACCTGAGCCACCGGCTTTACTGGCTGGGCTTTTATTTTGTGAAAGCCAGAACCTTGCCCAACCCTTATGTTCGGGTCTTTTACCCTTCCCGAAAATGACCATTCAAGACTATCTGCGACGTTTGAAGCAATGGCGTCAGCAGCTCTGTGTGGACAGGCTGATGCTGCTGGTACTGGTGCTGACGAATGCACTACTGCTTTTCCAATGCCTCAGTCGCAAACCGGCTGTTGAGCTGACTTTGCCATTGATGGATGGGCAGATCGTCATTCACTCCGGTGAGGCTTCGCAGATCTATTACGAATGGTGGGGACTGTCTCTGGCTGAATTACTGGGCAACCTCAATCCGCAGAATCTGTCGTTTGTTGAATCCAGGCTGCAAAGTCTGCTTTCACCCAATCTGCACCGGCAAGTCCATGAAACATTGAATCGGCAGTTCCACCAGTTACGGGAAGACCATGTTTCGCTGAGCTTTGAGCCATTGCAGCTTGAATTTGATGAAAACACTCATGAGGTCAGAGTGACGGGAAACAGTGCTCTCTCATCGGGCCATCAACGCCTGTATGGGCAGAAAACCTTTACCTTTCAGTTCAGTCTGATCCATTATCGCCCTGTGCTTGCTGTCATTCAGATTGAATCTGATCTCAAGTAACCTTTCCTTATGAGATTTCCGACGATACCATCGTCCTTGCTCAAGCCTCAATGGCCCCGGCAGTTAAATATGTCCAACATTGGCCAATACCAACTTTATCAAGCCCAACATTGTGCTGTCAGTATCTATCCAAGTTGGTTCCGTCACACGATTAACCCTAAGAGATCATCGTAAAGACTTGTCATGTTAGAAATTAATTTTGCCCAGGGTGTCGGGCTGTTTGCCTTTATTGTCGGAGCAAGTGCATTCCTTCATCAAAACGGCCGGCGTTTTCGACTACACCTGACCGTATTTCAAATCCTGTTATGTATTCACTTTATTATGATGGGTGCATTCACGGCCGCGTTTGGCTGTGGGATCAGTGCGGCAAGAAGTTATGCTTCAACCAGAACGAAATCAAATAAAGTCATGTGGTTCTTTATTTCGTTATTATGGCTTATGGGTTTACCCAGTTTACAACATAGCTATGAATTGCTAACCATTTTTGGTGCATCTTTAGTAACCTGGGGTTTATTTCAGGTTGATGGAATAAAATTGCGTCTACTTGTCTTGTTTAATTCATTCTGTTGGCTGACAAATAATTTGCTGCTAGGTTCTATTGGCGGGACATTGATGGAGACGACATTTATTATTGTCAACTTGTATACGATATCTAAAATGTTCATTTCAAGACGTGCTATGTAGTCATTTATTGAGAGATTCCTTTATGAACAAAACGCATGTTGTTTCCGTCTGTTTGTATTGTTCATTGACTCTGGCAGCTGCACCAGTCAAGTTGCAGGTATCACCGGGTCAGCAGCAACCCGTAACCCTGAGTCGTCTACACCTGAATCGAATTGTCACGCCTTTTGCGGCTCCCCAGATTCGAACCATTGATCAGGCTGATATTCGGATTGAAGGTTCAGTGATTTATCTCTCTTCGCAGCAAGAAAAACCTTTTGTCGTGTACATCACCCCTCATGATAATGAGTCTCATGCCCTTTCTTTGCTGGTAACACCACTGGATGTTCCTCCCAAAGAAATTCAGCTGTCACTATCAAAACAATGGCAGCAAAAAAATCAGCCATAACAGGGCATTAGCAAAACGATTCGAAGAAACCTCGGACTATCAGCAGGCTATCACGGAAGTGCTTGCTGCGCTGGTGAGGGGACAGATACCGGAAGGTTATGAACTGAGCATGTTGCATCAATCCGATATTCAGCATTGCGAGCAGGACGGCCTGATGTTTG
>NZ_JAHHPN010000099.1:0-5405 GCF_024606325.1 Endozoicomonas sp. ONNA1 | reverse complement strand
ACGGCGTAGATAAGTCTACATAATTACAGATTATGTTAGATTTTTAGTAGCGGTAAAACGCCACCTTCACGACAATAGATGTTTAATTGCATCCTATCCCTTAAAATTCCCGTACATCTACCTTGAATAAAAAAAAGGGTGATTATTTATGAAACTCTTTACCTGTCTGGCCCTGCTTGCACTGGTCTCAGGCTGCACAGGAATTCCTGAACACGTAAAACCAGTAACACCTTTTGACATTGAAAGGTATATGGGCAAGTGGTACGAAATTGCCCGACTGGATCACTCCTTCGAGCGAGGCCTGAGTCAGGTCACTGCTGAGTACACCTTACAACTGGACGGTACCGTAAAAGTGACCAACTCTGGCTACTCTGAAAAAGACGATGAATACCGTCGGGCAAGAGGCACAGCAAAGTTCGCTCGACAAAGTGGTGAGGGCTATTTAAAAGTCTCTTTCTTTGGCCCCTTTTATGGCTCTTATGTTATCTTCGAACTGGACCAGAAGGGTTACCAGTACGCCTTTGTTAGCGGTTTTAATAGGGGTTATCTATGGTTTCTGTCCCGAACCCCTGAAATAAGCCAGGAGTTAAAAGAACGGTTTATCCAACAATCCGATAAGCTTGGATTTGACACTGACCAGTTAATCTGGGTCAAACAGTGACAGTCAGAAACTGCATTGCAAGGGCTTGCGAATGCTCCTTACAACTTTCTCAATTTCTCGGCTGGAAATGTAACCACGTATCTCAGCCAACCCTCACCCAGCGCCCGGAATTCAACGACAATGGATTATCTCTCCATGTTCAACAGACTGGACGATCCAAGCCGAATGGCAAGATATTTCGATGCAAAGGGAGCTGCGTTAGCAGCTGCACCGTCCATATCATCCAGTTGGCCAGTGTCGCACGACTGATGTCGACATTCAACCGTTTAAGGATGGATACCTGGCCGTATCGGTATAGAGGCAGCCGTACTTCGGACGAAGTTCAATAACCCTGCCTCTTCGTGCCGGAACAATATCCAGTTTTTCGCCGGCTTCTTCGCCAAGAACATGGAGTTCACCACCACAACGTCATACTGTTTATTTTCTTCGGGAATACCACCGAGGCCGCCTCCAAAAGCGGACCGATTAAAGGCACTCTCATGTTGTGATGATTTAATATCAACGTCCAACGCTTGACAACCAATATAACGAACACGAAATCATTATTTTAACAAGCATATTGTTATACTCTAAAGATTTATTAAAAGGGTCAGCTAATTTTTTATCTAAATAGTTATTAAAAGGATCAGCTAAACTTTTGTCTAAATAGTTATTTTTCATTCGTTGTTTATAGTAAATCTCAGAATCGTAAGTTAACATATTTGAAACCAGACCTGCCCCACCACTACCTCCATCACCAAAATCTTTTTTAAAGTTAAAATCTCTATAGCTATGTTTATATTTTTTATCAGATGTCATGAAGACAGCTCTGATTGTATATTCAGAACCATTGATTTCTTCCATATAAATACAAATCATAGAACCATTCTTTGATTTAAATCCTATTTTCTTATATCTAATCCCAGACTTTAACGTAATATCAGCTTTTTTATCAAAATAAAACAAACTTTTGCCATCTTCCCCTTCAGCAACATGCTTGAATATAGGATCATTAACATTGATATAAAAGGGAATAACTGATCCAATTTTATTACTAGCCAACAGTTGGGACAAGTGAAATATAACACCCCAATTCATAGCAAACAAAAACAAAAATGGATTTTCAATTTGTGCTAAGTCAGGAGGTGATGAGAAAATACTTTCTCCATTTATTGTAACGTTATTAGTTTCCAAGTTAAAAGTAACAACTATGTGATCACCTGTCTCTGCTGCTCCCCTATAAGTCCAAAACCACTTCCTTTCAAAACCAGCACCAATGGCAGTTACGGAACAGAACATTAAAAACAAACACATTAGTTTTTCTTTCATTCGATTCGCCTATCTCTTGTCTTTTATACCTCCATGTAAGTTAGCTGACCTCCGGCAAAGCCGGAGGCTTATTCGGTGACGCCCTCAAAGGGTAAGGGCTTTTATTGCACCCCGGGGCGCGAGTCAAAACCAAGTTTTAGCTGAGCCCGTGTTTCATCATTTTTCTCCTGATTTCTGCTGAATTCTCGAGCCACATTTTGGTCAGGCTCTACTATGCTAACAAAATACCCTTGTACCCAGAAGTACTCCCCGGAAAAAGCCCTCTGCTTACCTTTGAAGTGTCTCGCAATAGCTATTACACAACTACCCTTCACATAACTAACAATACGGGAAACAGAATACTCCGGCGGAATGCGAACGCAAATATGAACGTGATCTCGCATCAAATACCCTCCCACAATTTCACTCCTTTTGCGTTTGGCAAGCTCATGAAAAAAATGTTCCCGGGAACTGGAAAATTTTTCAAACTTCCATAAACGACTTTTGCCGCTTTTTGGCAACAAAGGCAATGTGATACTTACAACCCCATCAAGTATGAGCCAGACTTTTGTAATCTGCCATAAATTAAACCTCTTGGTTCTTAGCAAAACCCTCGATGTCAGCTACCGAAGCCTCGGTATAACCTATGCCAGCCTCCACTGCATAGCCGTAGGTTCACCTTATGAATAATTAACTTTATGAATGCTCCAGAGTAGCAATATTATGAGCACAAGCCAGTATTGCTTGACTATTGTGTGCTGCATCACAACACAGCGTCTGCTTCAGTCGCCGAAGGTGGAGGGAGCTCAACTCGAATTAGCATGGCAGAGCTAGCGTCCACAACAAGAATGCCAGTTACCCGCCCCCCCTGCGCAAATCCATACCAGCACCACTGTCCTCCAGGTAGGCTTGTCATGTCACACCAACGGTCCCTGCAGCTAGTGAGCAGATCAGTGTTAGAGAAAGACGCGAACACGGAACACCTATCGCTACTGAATATCAAGTCGGAATCTTTAAAATATTCCGCTTAAGTATTGCGAAGTAGGTATTGTGGGTTTAGCGTTTACGGAGGTACACGGTCCCCGGGAAGACAGGTTATACATCCTGAATAAAAGACTAATAATTAAACAACCATTCATTGAGCCATCTAAGTGTCTCAGCATGAATTTTGCTGGTGGTTGCAAGTTCGGACTCTAAAAAGGTTAAGTCATCCAAGTCCCGGAGGTCAGTTTGACTTGAATCTACAAAGTCTAGCATTGGGATCAAAAGCTCGTGGGAGATTCGGTTTAAGTACTCAATGAGACCATTCACGAAAGGAAATTGCACAATGTATAATATATGAACATTTTTATAACCATACTTCATATAAATCTCATGAATGTCAGCCTCCCCTGAAATGCAAATCATTGACAATACTGAGAACAGAGTGAAAGCACGTATTGACCGAATGCACATAACTGCCGTCTGGTTAAAAAACAAGCAAAGTGGTGAGACGCCTGCCTCTGTTGGTCAGCAGTAAAACAGCAGTTGTCAAGACGGATATTTCAGAAACCAAGAAGAACAGGCATGAAGTATCATAACAGCTTTTCCAATAGTTGCTCAGGGTAATTTCCCCTCACCCGTTCCAGAGAGCCGTCGATCGTCATAATGGCGACTCCAGAACCAGAACGCTATCTTGCCGGACCAACTTGTTGTCATGATGTTCGCTCAACTTGCGGCGAGTCTCTGTTCACGATCTGGTCGAACCTCTGACGACTATGTCTGGAACTACGAGATGACCTGTCAGGGTGCACATTTTGTTGGCAGGATGAAGTCTTCTACTCTTGATGAAGTCCTTAGCACCCGCCCGAAGAGCAACAGAAGATTTCATCTTAAAAGATCAGATTATCAAACTCTCTTCTGAGAAGGGTAAAAAGGCCTGCCCAACGTATCTCTGACGGATCAAAACACTTCGATAGGAAGACGACAAAATCCTGATTTTTATCAGTAAAGACCTTGATCGGCATACACATCAGCTGGAGTTGTCCTGACTTTGTGCTTATCAGCCACGTGCAGTCCTGCAAAATACTCCTTGCAAAGCCAAACGATAGGGATGAATGTCGAAAGCTTAAGCGACATCATTCACCCTTTTTTTGGGTTTAAACATTCGAACAGCAGATATTTTTTTAAATTCGTTGATGTAGTGACGAGTTTTTTCCCAGTACTGTAAGCAAGCATATAGCTCACGTTTCGGTTGGAATTTGAGTGTCCAACACAATAGGGAAAGTTCACAGTCTCCAGATTTTTTTGTCATATTTAGCTGATCACATATAGACTGGATAAGGTTTTTGTATGGCTTTCGGTGCCTATATGTCGTTTATTTATGAAGCCAAAATATTACCCTATTACTTTAGAATACTAGTTACTCTAACTTTCACATTTTTAGATGTATGCCCCATCTGTATGGCGGGTACAGATATGGTTCCCCCCCCACCAACGCCCCCACCATCAGGAGGAGCATGCAACGGTAATGGTCGAGCCCCATACAACTGGCAACAGCGCTGGATCAGAGTTGGGGAACGAACATTTTATCTGCATGCCGAAGATGAAGAAATACTTCAGTTACTTTCGCAACAACTTGAGCAGCAGCGTAATGCAGGGGCGCTTCTCCCTGGTGGCATGAATTGGATTGCTAACCTTTATCCAAGTGAATGGATACCGCGACTAATAAGAAGACTGATGATACGCTATCCAAATGGAGTCACTATCTTTTCAGCCGGTGCCTGTTTTGCCGGAATGATAGCATATTGCAGATATAGAGGAATAAGTGGCCCGTTGAGTCCGTTACTACAAGGTGCAGGTTCAGCGGCTCTCGCACACATGATGTTTTTTGTAAATCTATGCCCTTCTTCATTGCAACGACCTTTAATAGTTGGTTCCGTAGGTGCCTCTGTAACTAATACGATTTGTAGAAATGCCCTTGCTTATCATCGCTCAATATTACAGTCACACAGGACTACAGTTCTATACCCCCAAGTTATTATTCTGGCAACACAGCAAGGTCAAAGTCAGATATTAAATTCTGATCAAGATATAATTGTACAAGCAAACGCAATCGATCCCGATGATGATCAGAATATTGATGATACGCAACATAGTTCGCTCCAAACTTCAAAAGGAGTACCGACAAACTGTCTGAGACGAGCATATCCTTGGCTCATGTCTCTTTTTTACCATCGATAATTGAATCTCAAGGAACATAACGAATCTCTAGAATCACTTCCTAAATATCATTTTAACTTCATTTACAAAAGATTTAAAAACTCCGGCTAAGTCGGTGGATGTGCGAAGCACCGGGAAGAACTGGTATTTTTTTAGTGCATCGTGAAAACCCACGTCCTATCGACATGGTCATGAATGGTTGCACGGCAAAATCATGAAAGTGCCTGCCCAGCAAGGACTTCAGCCAGATAGCGTG
>NZ_JAHHPN010000098.1:0-4825 GCF_024606325.1 Endozoicomonas sp. ONNA1 | reverse complement strand
TCAATTTCTTGCAATCCTCGCTACGGACGCTTAAGTCCGACAGGCTGCTAGTGCAAACCGTGTTGCCAGCTTATTGCTGTTCTTTCTATTGCGTTCTTCAGGCTGACGAGTGAACTTTATAAAAACATCATGGTCAAAAGACAGCAGTTTATTGACGACCTGCTGGCCGGTCGATCATTAAAAACTCAGGCACCAGCTATTCAATCGTGGATGAATACTAAAGTTAGAGAGATATCTTGATGTTACCTACTCGGTCTGAAAAATTGGATTATCAACCCCGGACCATTCATTTGGATAAGAATACCGGGGCTGACCTTTCACCCAAAAGGTATTTGAGTTGTCTTGAAACCAGTGGCTTTTCAAACGATCCAAGGCTACTGGCCAAGCGCAGCTGCCGTTTAAACTCTCCCCCCATCCGGGAACAACTTGGGGGCAAGGGGATGTTTTTGCGGCGCATGCAGGCATCAGGACTGCCTGTCCCACCGTTCCAATGTGTAACAGCTCAGGTAATGCATGATCTTGAACAACACCCTCTGGATATTCGTTGTTTAGCCCCCTATCTCCCCGAGGTTGCCACTGGGTCAGCGGCAGAGAGCAGCCTGACGAACATTCGGGAATATCTGAATACATTGCCTCCTTCAGAGCAAAGCGAAAAGGGTAAATGGTTGGCAGGTATCGCGCAATTTGTTGCCAGTAGTGACTTTTACGAACAGGTTAAAGAGTCTGAAGCGGCCCGACTCATCAGGGGGCTGCGCTGTCAGCTGGACGAAATGACCAGATCACAGCCAGTGATTGTCCGCAGTTCTGGTATCAATGAAGATAACTACGGTGATGCCCAGGCAGGCAAATACCTCTCTGTAGTTCAGGAAGAAGACGATGTTTTGCTGACCTGCCTTAAGGTCATGGCCTCAGGTTACCGGCCTGAAGTCTGTCCCGGAGTTATACCACCACCCATGGCACTGATCATGCAGCAGTGCATCGACTGCCAATATGGTGGGGTCGTCATGAGCTTTCAGTCTTTTCAGGATGATACCATCAGGGTTGAGTACACACCCGGTCAGCCCAGAGGCGCAGTGGCAGGTCAGTCCGGTAACATGCCCCACCGTATTGATATTTTTCGTAAAAAAGGCGCTGACAGCTCTCAATACTTTCCCGGGACGGTTTCAAGCTGCTTCATCCTTCGCAAAAACAAGGATAATAACGGTTATTCTGAAACAAGAATTGATGATGCGGATGCTCAATCAGACGACGGTGGGCAAAAACTCAGTGATAACACGGTTTCAGAACTCAGGAAGGTGGTGACAAAGCTGGAAGACCTCTTGCTCTGCCCCGTGGATGTGGAGTTTGCCATCGATCATCAGGGTTGCCTGTTCGTGTTGCAGGTGCGCCCCATAACCCGACTCTCTGGCGGTATGGATTTTGCCATGTCCATGCCCGAAGACAGTCTGGCCATTGGCGAAGCCATCAGCGAAGGCTATTGCACCGGACTCGTCTGGCCGGCCAAAAAACAAAAGGCAGGCTCTATACCACAGGGAGCCATTGTCGTGGCCCACCACGCTGAAGAGTGGATGCTTGAGCCTGAGTTCCTTGAGCGGGCAGGGGGGTTTGTCCTGGCCGAAGCCGGATTCAATGATCATGTCGCGATTCTTATGAAACAGGAAGGAAAGACCCTGATGCTAGCCGGTAAAAAGTATGAGGCTGTGGCCGCTCAGGATGGACAACAGGTGACGTTGGCCTGTGCTCGCTTTAACGGCAAGCCCGGTGCCTTTATTGTTGTCGGCGACCTTACCGAAAAACTGGCCAGTCACACAAGCCTGTCTCCTGCTTTTTCTGATGTTCCGTTAGTAAAAGCCGTCCCTTCACGGGATGATTTGTCTCTCCCTGAAGAGACATTCTGCCTGGTCGCCAGCGGTTTTCAGTGGCTCAACGATCAAAATGCCCGCCTGTTGGCATTGTTTACACCCGGTGGTGGACTGGATTGTCTGACAAGCCCGATAAAACTGAGCATGTCGCCGCAGCGTTCAGAGTTACTGGCAGAGATCAGGGACAGCGTAAATCGGCTGGTTCATGGAGCTGAAGCACTACTGGATGGGTACGGGGCATACTTGCGGCTGGCTGATAATAACTCTGTACCCCAGATCCAGCCAATGCTGGATGAATTACCGCCATTGATCAACCGGTTTGGGACACTGAAGCAGACCATCCGATCAGGGTTAGAGTGTATCATCCAGCCACTGCAAGTCGGTAAAGAAGGGCGGGTATCATTTCGTGGGTGGCTGGCCGCCTGCCGCGAGCTGCAATCCTCTCTTCAGGCGCTCAAACCCGGGGAAGCTGAGCAGGTCCGTAGTGTCCATGAGCTGATTTTTGCCCTCCATCAGCGTTTTGTAAACGCACTGGCGCCGCTTACTCTGGCTTCTGGTCAGGGTAGCATATCTTCGGAAAAGCACATCACCTATGTCGATTGCACGGCCCTGAGTAACCCAATTGAAAAGGCGCCGCTATTGAGGCCGTCCTGCAAAGTATCAATCGCAGAGTTAGGGTGTTCAGGAACTGTCGTCATCATGGATGATGTCTTGATTGTTAACCTGAAGCTTGGCAGTCATGTTTGCCTTATCGAGTTACTTGAATGCGCAGAGGGGGGGAAAGAACGAACCTTACGCCTGAAATTCTCTGACCAGTTTTATATATCTGATGGTATTGATAGAAAAGGCAAGTTAAAGCGTATGTGGTTTCTGGTGCAGTTACTGAGAGCACTCGAACTGGATAAAAATTCTGATAGCATGAAAGTGAGTTTCAACGCGGTTGCGGGAGAGATTCTCGTCGAGTGCCCTCGAATGTCAACCACTGAAACCATGCAGGAAGCCTTTGCAAAACTGATAACTGCGTTAAGTGCCATGTATAATCTGGATTCTTACATGGATAGGATTGCCGTTTTTGAAGGAGATCAATGGAACTTTAGCTTGCTCACGCAACGTCTTAATGGTGATATTGCGACAGAGGCTTACAGGTTTGCCTTTCAACATTGTCTTTTCTCAATGTATTATAAGAAGAATATCGACTCCACTCCTGATTGTTTCAAGTTATTACCCAACCACAAACAGTTTGTTAATTGTGCTCAGCGGTTAGCAGAGTGCCGTGGTAAATCGGTGGGCAGTTTTCGGGAGATATTAATGAGCAATGAGATTGCTGAGGAAACCCGCAGGGATCTTTTACATCATCTGTTATTCTTGGATGCCAAAAACGCTACTCCATTGGTTGAGGATGTTTATCTCGATTTGAGAGGTCAATGCTATGTTGTAAAACCATCATCGTACAGTTACAGGCTAAGTTTTGATGTTCCTCCGGAGCAGTCGCTTTCGGAAAATAAAGAAAAGATCAAAAAATCCTTGCTAAAGCATGGACTGGAATATGGCAGCCAACGGGTTCTAAATGATAAAGACTTTGTATTACCTTTCATTGCAGCACGTCCAATAAACCTTAAATATGCGAGTGAAGAATTGAAAGATGATGAAGAGGTTGCCTTGACCGCAATCACCCAATGTGGCGTTTTTCTGATGTATGCCGGCCCGAAAATTAAGGATAATGAAGAGATTGTAAAGTTCGCTATCGCTCATTATCCAAGAGCTCTTGAGTATGCAAGTGAAAGACTCCGAAGCGATAAAAACATTATTCAAATGGTAATCGATGATGATATTGATAACTTGAATTGTGCCAGTGAAATAGTATTGAATGATCGCGAATATATGCTGGAGTTAATTAAACAAAATCCCCGTGCTTTCGAACATGTTGCTCCCGGGCTTAAACATGATGAAACTTTGATTGAGGCAGCAAGACAAAGAAACTCTGAAGTTCGTCAATACGTCAGGAAATCTGCGAATAAAGTCTGATCTCTCTGTAGGGGACAATTTCGAGACAAAGCTTGAATTCACTGGCAAAGCCTCTTAAAACCTCTTCTGGCTGGCATCAATATGGTCGCTAAGCATGAGTTCGTCATACCATTGCGGATTTTCTTTTTCAACGTGAGTTCGATGCAAAAAAAAGACAAGGAAGTCCCTGTGATTTAATTATCTTTCGTTTTGCCTGTTGCGTGCTTCAGACTGTCGACTGAACTTTATAAAAACTTCATTGTCAAAAGGAAGTGATTGCTTTATGCGTTAGCAATTAAATCATGGATGAATAATAACATGGGAGGGATATCCTGATGTTACCTGATACTACTTTTGACATATCAAATCCTCAAAGCCTGACAACTGATTCCAATGAGAGGGCTGGCAGTCCATTCGAAGGGGCTAATAGTTCACCCAAAAGGTATTTCAGTGAGCCTGATCCCGGTGGCGTACCCGACCGAACGCCGATAGACGGTCGCACCTGCCGTTCACCCGTTTTGGCACAGGCTGCAGATTGTTGTCCTGCCAACCGGGAACAACTTGGCGGCAAGGGCATGTTTTTGCAGCGCATGAAGAAAGCCGGTCTGCTTGTTCCACCCTTCGAATGTGTTACTGCTCAAGTCATGAATGCGCTTGAACAACATCTTTTGGATACCCGTCGTTCAGAACGCTGCCTTCCCTGGATCGTCCTTGAACCGGGGTCAGAGACCAGCCTGGCGAACATACGGGAATACCTCAATGGTTTGCCGCCTTCAGATCAAGCCAAGAGGGATAGCTGGCTGGCGGAGCTGGCACAATTTGTTGCCAGTGATGACTATTACGAACAGGTTAAAGATTCTGAGGCGGCCCAACAAATCAGGGAGCTGCGCCGTCAGCTCTCTACATCACAGCCGGTGATTGTCCGCAGTTCCGGCATCAACGAAGACAACTACGGCGAT
>NZ_JAHHPN010000097.1:0-1435 GCF_024606325.1 Endozoicomonas sp. ONNA1 | reverse complement strand
ACTAAGAAAAATTTTAACGGAAGAGATCAACGAAAAAGAGTCTGAGCTAGAAAAACAGCTAAGTACTATAGAGAAGGAGATAGTGCTAATAGACCAACAAATAAGTGAACTTTCCAATAATATCAAAAAACCGAATGCTATTATCACTAGGGTTCGTAAAATATCAGACAGACTAAAAGAGGCTCAGTTAGAAAATTCGCAGTACGAAAAAAATACTAAAATCAAAGACGACTTGAGGACAATAAAATCTGACCTTAATGTCGAAAGAGAAAGAATTACATCATTCATTTCAAATATTGTAAATGATAAAATCAGAAAAATTATTACTTTGATTTATAGCGAGCATAGAAAAAGCCCTAATCTCAGCTTTTCATCTTCAAACTATAACTACGAAATTTATGAAGATACAGGAACCGGAAAGGCATTTTCAAACTTACTGGTTTTTGATTTAGCCCTTTTCCAAACATCAAAACTGCCTTTTTTGATTCATGATTCATTGCTTTTCAAAAACATTGAGAATAACGCTGTGGCCAATATTATTGGCATATATGCTTCTGAAAATAAGCAGTCATTTATTGCTATTGATGAAATAAGTAAATATGGAAAAGAAGCATCTGATAAGCTAATTAAAAATAAAGCTATTCAACTTAACGATCAGCATGTTCTTTACACTAAGGATTGGAGAGATTGACTTAAACTTCCCGCCCTAACAAAAATTTCCAGCGGACTGCGCCTGCGGCGCAGCCGCTGAAATTGGCGTTAGGCATCTCATACATCAGCAATTAAGTGATGAATAAAATTAAGGCAAATAATCATTATGTACCACAGCTCTACTTAAAGAGGTGGGTGGATAGTGAAAACGAAGTATGTATATACAAAACTTTAGTTTCACATGAAAATGAGAATTTATGGAGGAAACAATCAACAGCTGCTATTGGCTATCAAAGACATCTTTATACACAAATGATTGCAGGAAAAGAATCAGATGATCTTGAAAATTGGCTCGATAAAAACTATGAGTCTCCAGCTCAAGAAGCTATATCCAAGGCTGTAAATGATGAAAAGCTATCTAAACATGATTGGTATTTACTTATCCGCTTTTTAGCATGTCAAGATGTTAGAACACCAGCAAGATTATTAGAACACCTATCTAGGCAAAATCGTACACAAGAAAAAATTTTGCAAGATAGTCTTGAACGACTAAAAGAAGAAATTGAAAATAATTCAATATCGCCATCTGATACTGTGGAGCCTTCAAACGAACTTGATAAATTATTTCCGCTCAAGATAAGAACTGAAAGAGATCCAAACGATAAAGAAATGGCTCGAATAAAAGTTGAAAGTTATACTGGGCGAGCCACATGGATTCATTCATTAAAGCATTTGTTGAAATATTCAGAAAAGGTTCTTCATCAGCACAAATGGTCAATTATCA
>NZ_JAHHPN010000096.1:0-1814 GCF_024606325.1 Endozoicomonas sp. ONNA1 | reverse complement strand
CCCTCTGCTCATCTATAATACGCCCGGCACAATCTTCACAAAAACCAGCGTGTCCACAACTTTGTAACACCCTGATGTCTTCCACTGGATTGAAACAAATTGGACATTTTTTGATTCCTCCTGAAGCACCTCCAACTGCGCCGGCTTCGCCCGTTGCAGGTTGGCTTGCTAATTCCTGTCTTAGCTCGGTTATCAATTCATTTTGTTGTTGAATGACTGTTGACTGATCCTGATGCTCAGAATCCGACTCCTCAACAGTGAGATCACTCTCTGAACCCTCACTGTCTGAACACTCAGAATAATCCACAAGAAAGACCAGACTTTCTGACGATGACGCCTCCAACATTCCGGGCACGAGGAAAATACCCACAATATTGAATATAAAGTGTTGCATGCCGCTAATGCTATCCGCGCAATACATAACCCCGGGTACAGGACACGAGCGTCCAGAACGGCAATGACTGGCTATATTGCTGTAGATAATGGGCAGAAGCTCGTTTGGCAAACACCCTATCAACACAGTTTCCAGTGTCTCCAGCGAGACCCGTCCTAAATCCATGCGCTGAAAAGCGGCTGATGCCATTGCAGTTAAACCGATTAACAGTGCTGTTTCTGCGTCCAATCCGGCTGTATTTAACTGATTGGCAAGGCTTTGCGGAGAATTATATTCATTGATATTTTTAGAAAGCAACCCACTGTCGAATGCTTGATCGTAGCTTTGTCCTGTATATACGTTATGCAACAGAGTAAAGTGGCCATGAAGTCGATTCTTATAGAGAAAGTGGGGACCAAGAAAAGCAAGAAGCATCAGGACCAGACAGTTGTCAACACCAACATAGTTGGATGTATGTTTTTCCGGAACGGAATAGAAATAATTGTAATAAGGATTACTTCTGCCATTTATCTTGGCAGACATAAACAATTGTTCAAAAAGACTTTTTGCCGTTTCATTGATTAGCTCTATCTCTGCCCGGTTTCGCCCATTAATCATATTTATATTAATAGCGAATATATGATGTATTAGTCTCAGCATTTTTTGAATGCGAACTTTTCGATTTTGAGGATCACCCATACCCACATAATTAAAATAAAAATTACCCAGACGTTTAAAGTCTTGTTCAGCAACCTCGTAATTTTCACAGATTTCCAGTCGTTCATCTCCAGATACATTGCCAGAGGCTAAATTAAGCCTGACAAAACCAATGCGGATGTTTTCAAGTGGGCTCTGACCTGTATGACTTTGTTGTTTATTTGAATGCGGCCTTGAGTTCGTCTTGTGATAATTGCGAAACTCTTCAAGGTCATAGGTGTCGTTTGCCAGTCCCTGCTGATAAAAAGACAAACACACTGAAAACAAAAGCGTCTTAAAAGAATACCCTAAGGTCATATTTCACCTGCATTCGTTAAAACAACTGCACTGCCGAGCTGCAATTTGTCCATAACAAATATACTGCTGTCGTATACATAAGCCTTGAAGAATGACTTATTCCGGGCTTTGCATACAGACGGTTTAGTCCCGTTTTCTTTCACTCCACAAAAGTTTATAACCATCGTTGTCGCTTATAGAAGGTACCAATAATGGGCACAAGATGTGTCTGTCATTCTCAAGCAACAGACTAGCACTGTTCGCACATTCAATAAAAAGACTTGTCGATCACCTTCATGTATGACAAAGGTGTTTCCCGGCAAAACGGGCAGTCCCTCTGCTCATCTACAATTCGCCCGGCACAACCCTCGCAGAAACCAGCGTGCCCGCAACTTTGTAACACCATAATGTCTTCCACCGGGTTGAAACAAATTGGACATTTTTTGGT
>NZ_JAHHPN010000095.1:0-1661 GCF_024606325.1 Endozoicomonas sp. ONNA1 | reverse complement strand
TAATTCCTGTCGTAGTTGGGCTATCAGTTCATTTTGTTGTTGAATGACTATTGACCGATCCTGATGCTCAGAATCTGACTCCTCAACCGAACCCTCATTGTCTGAATCCTCAGAATAATCCAATGGATAGCCCAGGCTTTCTGACGATGACGCCTCTGATAATGCCGCCGATAATCCAGTGGTGAGGTCAATACGCAAAATGCTGAGTGTAAACTCTTGCATGCCACTCTCGGTAAACATAATCTGAGGTGCAGGACATGAGTGTTCTGGTCGTGATGGGCATTCTGAGCGGCAGAGGCTGGCTATATTGTTGTAGATAATGCCCAAAAGCTCGTGTGGCGCGTATCTTATCAGCAAGGTTGTCAGTGTCTCTGTGGATTCCAGCCCTGAATTGATGCACTGAAAAGCTTCTGATGCCATTGCAGTTAAACCGATTAGAAGTGCTGTCTCTGTGTCCAATGCGGCGTCATTCAATTGATGGACAATGCTTTGCGGAGAATGATATTCACTGACATTTTTAGAAAGCAATGCATTGGAAAATGCCTGAACGTAGCTTTCTCCGGTATAACGGCTATGCAACACTCTAAAGTAGGCCGAAAGTTCATCCATGGTAAGAAAATGAGGACCAAGAAAAGCAAGAAACATCAGTACTAAATCATTATTAACACCAATATCACTGAAATAATGTTCCGCTGAACCTAAATGAAAATAATGAAAACAAGGATTAGTTCTGTCATTTATGCTGACAGACAAAAACATCTTTTCAAAAAGGCTTTTTGCCATTGCATTGATTAACTCTTTATCATTCGAATTTCTTCCATTGATCTTATTTATATTTATAGTGAATATATGATGTATAAGTCTGAGTACATCTTGAATGCGATTTTTGTGAAATCGTTCATCCATGGCCACATAATTAAAATAAAAGTTTATCAGACGTTTAAAGTCTTGCTCAGTCACTTCGTAATTTTCACAAATTTCCAGTCGCCCATCTCCAGATACATGGTCAGAGGCTAAATTAAGATTGACAAAGCCAATGCGGATGTTTTCAAGTGGGCTCTGGTCTGTGTGTCTCGGTTTTCGGTTTAAAGGCAGTTTTGAGTTCGCCTTGAAATAGTCGTAAAATTCTCTAAGGATATAGGCGTCATTTGCCAGCCCCTGCTGATAAAAAAAAACACTGAAAATAAAAGCGTCTTATAGGAATACCATAAGGTCATACTTTCACCTGCTCTCGTTAAAACAACTGCACTACTACAACTGACATTTATCAGCAATAAATAAACCACTGTCGCATAATAAAGCCCTGAAGGCTGAATTATTCAGGGCTTTGGTAAAAGACAGTTTAGCTCTGTTTTAATACACTCGTGAAAACATATAGCAATCGATGCCGTTTATAGTAGGTAGCAATAATGGGCAGAAGATGTATCTCTGGCTCTCAGGCAAATACAGCCTCAAGCAATACACCAGTAATGTGCACACATTCAATAAAAAGACTTGTCGATCACCTTCATGTATGATGAAGGTGTTTCCCGGCAAAACGGGCAGTCCCTCTGCTCATGTACAATTCGCCCGGCACAACCCTCGCAGAAACCAGCGTGCCCGCAATTTTGTAACACCATAATGTCTTCCACCGGGTTGAAACAAATTGGACATTTTTTGGT
>NZ_JAHHPN010000094.1:0-1167 GCF_024606325.1 Endozoicomonas sp. ONNA1 | reverse complement strand
ATATTTAACGGTTTTCTCAGTAAGACCTTTTTCCATTGATTGCCATCAGGTAAGTAATGCAGCTAATAATGTCAAAGGACAGCTTAGATAATTTAAAAATATCGCTTGCTCAGAAGGCCGAAAAAAAGTCGAATAATAGTCCAGAGAAACTGAATTAAATACAGTCTGTGATTCTTTAATAAAAAAGTTTATCCCATCAGAAGGCATATCCTCAAATTTTTTCTCTATCAGATTAAAAATATATTCTTTTTGTATTGCGTGGTACTTCATTGCTTCAAACACTGCAGACTGTAATATCATAAGATAACTTAAAATGATCTCACGACTTGCATGTGGGACATAATTAAGACACATTGCAGCTAATATGATGAGTGAAAGTGAATCACCTTTAGCAGAGTATTCTTCACTCAAGGGTATAATAAACGGTATCAAATCCCCTTGAATGCCATGATCGACAACAATCTTTTCAGCAATTTGAATCATTGTAGACCCATCAAACTGAGCTCCCCAACTATGTGTTCCATACAACCTATCTGAAAAAGCTTTTTTGAAGTCACTTGCTCTTTTCACTAACTCATCCTTACCATCCGCGAGCCCTGAGTTAGGAAACATCATAAAAACTATAAAAATTGGCAAGAATGCCTTTAAACTTTTCATAAATTACCATACAACATTGAGTCAGGCTGTTAAGGATAGTTCAATGTTCGTAATTGTCTTGGCAAACTGATACCGGCAATAGAAAACCAAGCCATACTTTTTACTGTTTCGGCGTCATGAGACTCGGGGCCTTACAGTTGATCCTGTTCAGCTTCATTGAACGACTCTCTATGACCGAAAACTGTGACCCTAAGCAGTCTTCATTGGTTGCACCAAACCATAATTTGCAGAAGATATTGAATCTACGTTCAAGCACAGCATTTTTCGGAGTAATGAACTTGTCAAAACCTTGCAGGCTAAGCGACCGACGAGGAGTGATTCTGTAAAAACTACCACACCGACTTCAGGGTAGATAACCAGCTGTGTCAGTAACTTTCTTTAAAGGGTATATTTTTTGAATAATATTCAGCCGCTAATCTAACAATCCATACTGTGTCGCAAGGGTATGTCGCTTGTGCAGCAGGCAAAGATTGGAAATATATATCCATCGGACCATGTTTACTTATATAC
>NZ_JAHHPN010000093.1:0-1885 GCF_024606325.1 Endozoicomonas sp. ONNA1 | reverse complement strand
TTCTCCTCAGAAGCAGAAATTTTTATCCTCAATTTCTTGCAATCCTCGCTACGGATGCTTAAGTCCGACAGGCTGCTAGTCTTCCTCGCTCTGAGAGAGAATATAATTTTCCATCCCCATGGTTTTGATGCGGTTCAGATGGACTTCCAGACTATCCATGTGTTCTTCTTCCGCTGCCAGAATCTTTTCAAGTAACTGACGTGAACCATAATCACCTACTTTTTCACAGAGATCGATAGCGTCTTTTAATGGGGGAATCGCTTTCAGTTCTTGCTGCAGATCAGCTTCCAGAATCCCCTTAACATCCGCGGCAATGATTGGCTTTTGCATGTATTTAAAGTCGGGCATGCCTTCCAGGAAAAGAATTCGCTCAATCAGCCAGTCGGCATGCCACATTTCATCAATGGACTCCTTATATACGTACTGGCCTAGTTTGTTAACTCCCCAGTTCTTGAGCATTCGTGCGTGCAAAAAATACTGATTAATGGCAGTCAGTTCATTCATCAATACTTGATTAAGATGATCCAGAACATCTTTGTTGCCTTGCATGATAGAGGCTCCATACAGTCACAAATTTAAGAAGGCATTACAGAAGCTCTTTTCAGGAGCTATGTAATGCCTGTCTCTGAAAAGTACAGGCTACAGAAGTATGGAACCTTAATGACTTATGTCAAAGGTAACGTATTGAAATATAATGAGAATATGTCTTATTTGCGTTATCGGTTGTAGTCGTTGTTAAATCTCTTGGGGTTATATTTCCCATCGCTTGCGGTGAAAAGATCACTGAATCCAATGGATTGGTTAAATGTGATAGATTTTATCTATCTTTTGAAAGAGAAAATTAATAGATATTTGTGCAGGGGTTTATAGGCTAAGGCCGTTATGAGGTGTATTATGTTCTCGCTTCAATGATTGCGATGACTGCAATGTTTGCATGATCGCAGTGATACATACTAAACCTTGGAGATTAAATTCATGGGCGTACTGGTTGGCAAGAAAGCTCCTGACTTTACTGTTCCTGCCGTCCTGGGCAATGGCGAGATTGTTGAAGAGTTTACCCTGTCCGAGGCGATTCGTGGCAAGTACGGTATTCTGTTCTTTTACCCACTGGACTTCACTTTCGTTTGTCCTTCCGAGCTGATCGCTCTGGATCACCGAATCGATGCGTTCAAAGAGCGCAACGTTGAAGTTATCGGTGTTTCCATCGACTCTCACTTTACTCACAACGCATGGCGCAATACACCTGTCAGTGAGGGCGGCATCGGTCCTGTTAAGTACACTCTGGCAGCTGACATGGCTCACGACATCTGTAAAGCCTACGACGTTGAGTCCGAAGGCGGTGTCGCTTTCCGTGGTGCTTTCCTGATTGATAAGGACGGTGTTGTACGCTCCCAGATCATTAACGATCTGCCTCTGGGTCGTAACATGGATGAGCTGGTTCGTCTGGTTGACGCCCTGCAATTCCACGAAGAGCATGGCGAAGTTTGCCCGGCTGGCTGGAGCAAAGGTGACAAGGGTATGGATGCATCCCCTGCTGGTGTTGCCAAGTACCTGTCTGAGAGTGCTGAAGGCCTGTAATCACAGACTTCGTCATTTGATGGTTGAAAAGGCCGCCTTCGGGTGGCTTTTTCTGTTTAAGGAGTTCTGTGTTAAAGAGCAGGCTCGGAAGTGACGGGCGTTTAACTCCTGTTTGATAGATCAGCCTGTTATTTCTAGCGTCTTTTTTCAGAAACTTTTTGAACAAAGCTGGGGTGAAGTACTTGACTCAGCGAGAAATCTCATTAATATTCGCAGCCGTTAGGTGATGACGCAAAGCATCGTCGACAACGATTCCCCGATAGCTCAGTTGGTAGAGCAAATGACTGTTAATCATTGGGTCGCTGGT
>NZ_JAHHPN010000092.1:0-31998 GCF_024606325.1 Endozoicomonas sp. ONNA1 | reverse complement strand
GTTTTAGCAGAGGTTGTTTTAGCAGAGGTTGTTTTAGCAGAGGTTGTTTTAGCAGCGGTTGTTTGAGCAGAGGTTGTTTGAGCAGAGGTTGTTTGAGTCGCGTTCTGAGCTTCCAGATTCAGAGTCTGCAGGAGGAACAGAGGAGCGATTAACTGAGCTAAATAACCCTGCAACTTAATCATTTTCAGGACTCCCGGGCAAGTGTCGATAGGAAGCCTAGTCTATGTATTTATACCGATCCATTAATATCTTTAAAATATTTCAGGATAATCGTTGGTTACCTTTGTGGCAGCATCTTTAAACCGCAGAGGTGAGTTGAGGTTATCGATTTAACGACAGGGCCAGAGCGGTCATAAAGAGTGATCGTGACACCCAGCAGTTGTCACGACCGTTGCATCTGCTGATGAATGGGAGACCGCTGCCACTCGCAGTGGAGTGATTGATGGCCGTCCTGGTATTTAAATGTAGGCTGAGGGTATTGATCACGCCCGGGTCTCCCGGGTAAAACAGCCCGGGTTCAATATTTATGAGACAACAATGTCGCCAGGGTGGTTATAACCCCCAAACCCGTCGTGACTGCGCTTGCGCCTGCTGATGAAGTGGGGGCTATACGGCTTCTGTTGTAAGTCGTGACGTCATCGTAAGTTTTGATGTTACTGTACGCCGCGAGGTCACTGTATGTGGTGACGGTATCGTAAATCGTGCTGATACTGGATGGCGTCTTGGTAATCGTAAAATTATAGGGTGCAGCGACCGCATGACAGACTTCTGAGTCAAACAAGAACTGGCCTTCGACGTTGAACAGTCCACTGCAAGCGGTGGCAGTGGAGCCATTTATGGCCGTCCAGGTGTTCACGATCCGGCTGATTGGATAGGGATTGGGTGTTGACATGACAACGGTTGCGTTCGGGCTTGGCATAACAGCGGTTGAGTTTAGAGTTGGCATAACAGCGGTTGCGTCCGGAGTTGGCATGACAACGGATGAACTCATTAGTCTGTTGCACTCATCTTCCAGTGATGATGGATCAACAGCTTTAAACCTGAATTGTGGTTGAAGTTGCTGCCACGGACTCACTGCCTGCAGGTGATTACAAGCCAAGGCCAGTTCAAGGCGTGCACTGACGATTAGAGCTGTTGCTGTTACCTTAATCTGATTGCCTGCCAGATTAAAGAGAGGAGGCCTACCGCTATAGGCAGGACCTGAGAGAGCGAACCCGCCCCGTAGTGATTGCCCTGCAGCAACTAAATTGCGAAAGGTAACACCGATATTGGAAATGTTGACCTTGTTTCCGAAGACATCTAAACGGCTTCCGGGTCCAAGAATAAATTCACCTGCCGCTGCTATTTTTCCCAGGAATGTGTTCCCGATAACAGCAAGCCTCTGTGACAGGTTATGGATAAAAGGGAGGTTAATGTATATCCCTTTTTCAGGAATTGAGCTGCCTGCCCACGATGGAATAATGACACCTCCAAGCGTATTGTTGGCGAACCGCAAGCCCGGGCCCGGGTTCACGCTATTGGTATACAGTGGTGCTACGCAGTTAAGGTAAACCGCACTCACAAAAGGCACATAGAATACGTTGTCTTCTACAATCAGTCTCCGGTTAAAGCACTCTGCGGAGATGGTGACGTTAACTGAACTTTTGTACTTAGGTCCCGTAGGCAGGAAAGTAATGTGTCTTATATGACTGTCTCTTGTTTCTGAAAACTGGAAACTTTTATCGGATCCAACCTTGACCATAGTATGAATGACACGATCTTTGCGATTCGTGATGATGATATCAAAGCCGTCATCGGGAGCCCCAATAATGTCCTGACCGTCCTGCAAAACGATTGGACTACTAATAAAGTAGTTAATTGGGGTGTTACCCGACCCGGGGGGCTTGGGTGGAATCGTCGTGTGGGAAGAGAGCAGTATAACGGTGTTCTCTGGAATCCGTTCTATCAACTTATTTAAATTCTCTGTCGGGTCGGCACTGAAAACAACGCACTGTCGTCCGCGAACCAGATCTCTGTATTGTTTCAGCTGCCGCTCGACGCCAGCAGTCTGTCCTGTAAGAGAGTTGCATGATACCGGTTGAGGGGGAGAGGTGGTTGGAGGCCGAGTCGTCTGAGCTTGCAGGTTCAAAGCCTGGAACAGAAATACAGGCACGATTAATCTGGTTAAATGATGCAGTGGCTTGATCATTTTCCGGACTCCAAAGAATTCAAGATAGGAAGCCTGGACGCTGCCCTGGTACTTATCCATTAATATGATTGGGATGCATTGAGAGAATAGATGAATCCTTTCTGTCTATCCTTTCTTTAGTATTTTTGATCGTTCCCATGTTGTTACCTACAGAGCCTGAAAACATGGGAACAGGAGTCTGGCAAAGCTATTCTGAACTATTTAATGCACAACAGAGCCAGAGCGCTCAGCACAACCGTAGCAGCAATTAGTTCTTTGGCTCTCGATGATGAATAGGGGGCTGTATTGATATCAAAAGACTTTTTAGTATAGGGATGTGTACTGGAAGTAGATTGCGGAGTGACTGTCTGGCAGTGGTCTTTTTCAAAGAAGAAAAGCCCTTCGAAGTTGACTAATCCAGTGCAGGCAGTATCCGAGGAATATTTTGTGCCAGTCCAGGTGTTGGCAAGCTGACTGCTTGTAGAAGGAGTTGGTACGATAACGTTTGAACCCGGAACGTTTTGGCACTTTTCCATTATCTCTTCAAATGTTGCTGGTATTGATTTCAAGAGGAATTGTGGTTGGGGTTGCCACCACGAATTGAACCCCTGCAGGTGGTTACACACCAGAACCAGTTCAAGCTGACCGTTGACAGTGACAGCTGTTGCTGTCACTCGAATCTGATTGCCAGCCAGATTAAAGAGAGGAGGTTTTGCATTGATATCGGTATGGCCTATTAGATCGAAACCACCTTTGCGAACCGCCGGGCGTCCTATTCTGCCGTAATTGGTAATGTCGACGGTGTTTTTGAAGATCTCCATACGAGATTCCGGACCAAGTCTGAAGACACCCGCTTCTGCCATTTTGCCCCGGAATGTGTTGCCCGCAACAACTAATCTCTTTTCCTGATGCCTGATGGCGGGCAGATTAATAGATATACCTTTCTCTGGAACAAGTGTTTTGGTCAAACTTTTGAAGCTCGTGCCTATGAGCGTGTTATTGGCGAACAGCAGGCCCGGACCGGGGCGCGTAGCATCGGAAGATGCATCGAGAGATTGCTTGCAATCAAAGTCAAGTGCGGCCTTGACAGGAAGATGAAATACATTTTCTTCTAAAATGAGTTTTCGGTTATAGCACTCTGAGAAAACAATGGAGTCGATTGAGAGGTGTTTATTCTCTCGAGTTGGCCGGAAGGTAATGTGTCTTATGTGGCTGTCTCTTGTTTCGCCAAACTGGAAGTTATCAGTGGTTCCTACCTTGATTAAATGTTTGTCTGTAAATCCTGGCCGATCCCTGATGACAATGTCAAAGCCGTCATCAGCAGCACCTATAATGACCTGCCCATCTTTCAAACGTATTTCACTGCCAATAAAGTATTCAACCGGGGTCTTGTCAGGTGCAGGGGAAATGGCTGGAGAAGGCGTTGTCACTGCAGGGTCAGTTTTCGAGGAGAGCAGTATCACGGTGTTTTCAGGAAGCCGGTTGATCAACTGATCTAAATCTTCCGTCGGGTTGGCACTGAGAACAAAGCACTGTCTTCCAGGAACAAGGTGACTGTACTGGAGTAGCCGCTGCTGAACCCCCCTCGTATGCCCTGCAAGAGAATTGCACGATACCGTTGGAGGAGCTGTTGTAGAGTGTGAGGTTGCGATTGCGATTGCGATTGGAGATTGAGCCGTCGTCCGGGCTTGTAAACTCAGAGCTTGTGACAGGAATAAAGGGATAATTAGCCGGGTTAGATAATGCTTTAAATTTATCATTTTCAGAACTTCCAAAAATTGTAGATTAGGAAGCCTAGACACTGTATTTATACTTATCCATCAATATCACTCGTTTTTTGCTCTGGGATCCTGAAATGCCTGGGATGATGTATGGGTTCCCAAGCTGGCGGCCTGTCGGACTTGAGCGTCCGACGAGGATTGCTGGAAATTTTTTATTTTATTGCAACCGCATGGCGCATGGATGCAGGAGCCAGAGCAACGCAGGAGCAGTGGCCGCGCAGGACAGCCTTAAGTCCGACAGGCTGCCAGAGTCCGAAAACCACAGGTTTGAATAAGTCTCCTTTGCATGGGAATGCATACTATCGAAGAGATGAATTCGTTCAGGTTATAGATTCAACAATATGAATAGACCAGCCATGACAGCCAAAGGGGTAGCGACTGAAGTTGAACCTGTTGACGGCGCGGGGATCTCTGTCGTGCTGTTAACAGGAGCAAGAGGCAGAGAAATTGTCTGGCAGACTTCTGATTCAAAGAAGAATTGGCCTTCGAAGTTGACCAGTCCGCTACAGGCAGTGGCGAGGGAGCTATTTATTGCCTTCCAGGTACTTGCAAAACGGCTGCCTGCATCCGGAGTTGACATGACAACCGTTGAATTTGGTGTGAGGGTTGACATAGCATGCGTTGGATTTGGAGTGAAGGTTGTCATGACAACCGTTGGATTTGATGTGTGTGTTGGCATAACAGCGGTTGAGCTCACACTGCCACTGCACACTTCCGCCGCTTTTCCCAAGGGTACCGGAAGTGCCTTCAGGACGAATTGTTTTTGGGGTTGCCACCAGGGATTAACTGCCTGCAGGTGGTTACAGGCAAAGGTCAGGCCGAGCTGTCCCCTGACGGTTATGGCGGTTCGTGTTACCTTGATCTGATTGCCAGCCAGGAAAAAAGCAGGTGGGACTCCTATGGACTCTGTCGGCCCTGCCAGAACGAAACCCCCTTTGCGAACAGAGTCGCGGGTGGTGTTGCCGGCATTGGAAATGTTGATAGTGTTTTTGAAAACATTGATACTGGACCCGGCCCCAATTTTGAACTCAGCCGCTTCTGCCATGTTGCCTTCGAAACTGTTCCCAATAATCGATATTCGCTCTGACTGGTTCACGATGGCAGGAAGATTAATAAATATCCCTTGATTGGGAATAAAATAGGGGAAAATTTTGTCGTCAATCGAGTTGTACCTTTCACCTATGACCCTGTTATTAGCGAATTCCATGCATGGACCCTTGGGCCGGTCCTTATCAGAGGCAACCGTAAATTCCTTGCAATCAAGAGTGACGGCGGCCTTAACAGGCAGATAGAATACGTTATCCTCTATAACCAGTTTCCGGTTGAAGCACTCTGCAAAAACAATGGAATCAATGGGGACGCGTTTATTATTTCGTGTTGGCTTGAAAGTAATGTGTCTTATATGGCTGTTTTTCGTTTCTTTTGGCTTGAATTGCTCAGTACTTCCGACCCTGAGTATATGCTTGTGTTGAAAATCTGGCCGATCCCTGATGACGATTTCAAAACCCTCATCAGCCGCTCCGATAATGTCCTGACCATTCTTCAAAACTATTACACTGTCAACAGAATACTCAACCGGAGTTTTAGCGGGTGCGGGGACAACGGATGAGGAAGGCATCACGACTGAAGAAGCCGCTGGGGATGGAGCAGGCGCCATAGATGAAGAGGGCGTCACTCCGGCAGAAGTCCCGGAGGAGAGCAAAATAACGGTGTTCTCAGGAGTTTGTTTTACCAACTCAGCCAAATCCTCTGCCGGGTCGGCACGGAGAATAACGCACCGTCGTCCTTTAACAAGTTTTCCATACTGGGTCAGCCGTTTCTGAACCCCTTCCGCCTGACCCGTAAGAGAGTCGCACAATGATGTCGGAAGGCTCGTTATAGAAGCGGTTGTCGGCGTCTGAGCCTCAACAATCAGAGCGTGTAACAGGAATACTGGGGCGATGAATCCGGCCAAAAAATGCTGCAGCTTGATCATGTTCTGGACTCCCGGCAAATGTCGATAGGAAGCCTAGACGCTGTATTTATACTTATCCATTAATCTGTATCAAGAAAAAAGACCGGTTTTCCTGTTTATCGCTTTTTCGATAGATTTGCCTGGGGTTAGCTCTGATTTTTCAGACGTTAAAAGGCTTACAGAGAGGCATTTTTAGCATAGTGCTCAATATGTTTTGTGAATTTGTCATGCCGATCCAGAAATGAACTATAGGCATGTTTGGCAGGAAGAGTGATGACTTCGCCAGTATGGGACAGACCACTGATAAACTTTCCTGCGAGAGTCACCGGGTCTTTGCTGATAGTGTAATGGGTGACTTTCTCATGAGCACTGGCCAGGTTTTCTCTGGAAATGTCCGATAAGGCTGCGCGACTGAGCTCCGCGCTTGAGAAGCAAACGGCTTCGACGGGGGGCTCCATGGAAAGCGCGGCGTAGCTTGCTTCTGCGCCCCCCTTGGAATGCCCGTTAAGTTTTAGAGAAAAAGGCTGGCCTTCAGGCGTTACAGGCATATTTTTCATAATATTGGCGGTCAGAGCTTTGGCTTGTTTATAACTGTCGGGGATGCCTGTTCCCAGGAGATTCTTGATATTGGCTTGCCATTGCTTGCCTGAAAACCGGATGTTTTTTCTGGAACGTTCGAGGAGCTCTCCTGCAGCGAGTCCGGATGTTGTACCGCCAAAGACCAGGCGGACTTCTTTAAGCTCAGGATTGGTAAGAACGTAAGCTGTGAGTCCTGTTTTCTTGTCATAAAGGAATCCGGGTTCCTCGGTGCTTAAGGTCAATCCCGTCCCATCGGATATCTGTTTTGCTATCTCCTCAGAGGGTTGCCAGTGAGCAGCAAAATCCTCTTTTTCCGGTTTGTGAATCTCTCCGGCTGCACTGATTTTTTCCAGGGAACGGTGATAGGGGTAAGCGGCCAGCTGGGCATCAATGGCCATAGATCTGAGCGCTTTGGGATCTGTGGGAGGTTTGCTGTTGGTGGCCAGTTTTCTGATTTCCCGCTGTTCGAGTTTTTTATGGGGGGTGGTTTTCAAAGCCGCCTTTTGGGGAGAATATTTGCCCACAGACTTGGAAAGTTTGACTTTCCAGCGTCCAAACAGGCCGGTTTTCTGCGACTGTTCGAATTTTTTTTCAGAGACAGGGTTGAATTGAGGGGCTTGTGTTTCGAGTCTGGATCTATCCATGATGGCCTTATTCTCGTATCTGTTATGGAGCCTTTCATTACAAAGGCTATCGCAAAAGTGCTGCGCTTAACTGATACAGCGCAAGAAAGTGACTCAGCTCTGTTTGCTGCTGTGTCACCCTCTTAAGTCTGGAAAGCATAAGTAATCTCTCTCAGTATAGGGGGCGGATGAAAAGTCCGGAAACACTGCCCACTCCTCATCGGGTCAGTCAAGTATACGGTAAAGGTTCCAACTATGGACCCAGCCTTCAGGATTGGTGGAGTAGAAGCCACCAATATCAGGGTTGACGAGTGTTACCCGGGAAGGGTGGAGAACAGGGATCAGTGGTAATTCTTTGGCCAGAATGGCTTCAGCATTCTGATAGTTTGGTAAACGGGCCACAGCGGTTTTCTTGCTCGCAGCCAGTGAGAGTTCCCTGAGATAGGCTGGATCCCTGAAAGGGCCAAACAATTGACTTTCGGTCAGGGGGGTCAGGAAAGCCGTAGCATCATTGTAATCGGCTAACCATTCATACCATGCCAGTTCGAAGTCTCCTTTGGATATCCGCTCCAGGTAACTATCCCATTCTTCATTCTTACTGCTCAGGGAGGTGCCCAGTGTGCTGTTAATCTGATGGCAGATCTCTGGCAGAACATCCAGAGAGTTGTACCTGGGGCTGGATAATATAGTCAGCTTTATATCACTCCCTTTAATACCTGATTCTGCCAGTAACTTAATGGCTTGTTCGTTACGATCCGGGTTGTCCAAGAGTTTTTTGCAGTTGGCTGGGTCTGGATTAAAGTCCCGTGTATGAGGAGGCACGAAACTGCAGGCTGGTGTGGTACGACTGTGAGGGAATATCTTTTTGACCAGTGTATCCCGGTCAATTGCCATCGATAGAGCCTGTCTTGCTTTTATGTTTTGCAGGGCTTTCACTTTGGGGCTGACTATCAGGCTGGCGGTGGATAGAACCTGGTCTTCAAACACAGACACAGGGTGCTTTTTCTTTAACTCCCCAATATGCAGCGCTGGCAACTGAGCCGTTACATCCAGTGAGTGGTTTTCAAATTCTTCTACCTGACGATGGACTGATGGAATAACCTGATAATTGATCTGTTTCAGGTCACTACTCAGATGACGGAAGTAATGGGGGTTGCTGATTAATTTAATACGGGTTTGCGGAATTACCTGATCAATCCGGAAGTGACCGTTGGTGACCGGAATGGTTGAGGCGTCGTCTTTGAGATTAATCTTATGGACAGGGAGAAAGCTGGGGAAGGTCATCAAGTCCAGAAAGTAAGGTGCAGGCTGATCCAGATCGATGATGAGTTTATTTTCGTATGCCCTGACCGCCAGTGCCTCGGGTTTGCCATTGAGAGCCTGTTCGGCTCCTGTAATTTTCGCGGCTTTCAAGTACCAGCGGTAGGTGGCTCGGCGTTCAGGGTCGGCCAGTGCCCTGAAGCTACGGACAAAGTCTTCAGCCGTGAGGGCACTGCCATCGGACCATTTCAGATTTTCCCTGATGATAAAGGTGTACCGGATGCCATCAGGATCGCGTTCAACATTGCTGGCAACGCCGGGCACGGGTTCACCGTTTTTGTTCTGTACCATTAAACCTTCAAAAACATCTTTGAGCACCTGGGCACCGGGAGAACCGCCGAAATAGTGAGGGTGCAGGGATTTAGGGCTAGCCAGCAGACCTCTTTCCAGAGGCTGAGACAGGCAAGGCATGGAAACACTGCAGGCCAACAGTAAGCAGGTCGGGGTACATTGAGCTTTTCGCAGCCAACTGCGGATTCTGAATCTAAAGAGCTTGGTAAAGGGCATTGAGGTGATCAGATCAAAAAACTACACGAGTCTTTTATATAGCTTATTCATATGGCTTCTGCCGAAAAAAAGTCAGAAAGACGCATGCAGTCTTCTATTCCTGAGGCTGCATTCGGCATCAGAACAAGGGCTTTTTTAGGGGGTATCCTGAACCAATGGCTGGACCTTATTGTTACTACTTAGAAGGGTTAGATCAACGCTTACGGCCTTTGAACAGTTGGACTGAATGAGCTCAGGTCAAAAGTCAACAACATTGCCAAAGTGATCATGGATCAAACTTTATGAAAAAGTGGCTGTCAGAGCGTTACTGATTCATTTTACCTTTCTCGGGGCAGAAGCCATTGTTCTGGCCCGCATCAACAGGCTTGCGTTTTCGATGCGTTCTTTTATGGTCCGACAGGGCTTGACCATTCCTGCAAAGCTTCCCGCAGGGGCGCGGCTGGCCATCCTCTGAGACCAGGGTCACGTCACAAACCCTTTGCCCGGTGTGGCATTTGCTTTTGTGAGCCGACAAAACTTTGCTATTCTTGCAGACCTTCCCGCATGGCCGCGGCTGGCCATCCTTTCCGGCTACGGTTGCGCCACAGGTTTGCTGCCCGGTGTGTTCTTTTCTTTTGTGATTTGACAGGGCTTGAACATTTTTGCAGACCTTTCCGCAAGGCCGTGGCTGACCATGCCCTGAGACTACGCTCACATCACAGACTCTTTGCTCAGTATGGTATTGGCTTTTGTGAGCCGATAGACATTGGACATTTTTGTAAACCTTTCCGCATGGTCGCCGCTGGCCATCCTTTCCGACCAGGATAACGTCACAGATTCTTTGCCCGGTATGGCATTGTCTTTTGTGAACCGATAGAGCTAAGGCACTCTTGTAGGCCTTTCCGCACGGCCGTGGCGGAACATGCACTCCGACCAGAATCACGTCGCAGACTCTTGGCCCGGTGTGGTATTGATTTTTGTGAGCCGACAAAGCTTTTATATTCTTAAAAATCTGCCCGCAGGTTTGCGCCCGGCCACCTTGTGAGACTATCTTCACCTCGCAGGTTTGTTGCCCGCTGTGGTATTGGTATTTATGAGTCGCCAGAGTTTGAGCATTCTTGAAGACTTTCCCGCACGGCTGCGGCTGACCATTCCCACCGACCACAGTCACTTTACAGGCTCGTTGTCCGCTGTGCTCTGTGGCTTGTATTGCGTCTGGCTGTGAAAGATGCGGCTGGCCCTGGCACAATCGGGTTGATTCGGTTGCTGTTTGTTGTGTTTCTGAATGGCTGAGTGTCAGGGAAGCTTCGATTTCTTCAAAAGGCTTCTCTGGGTCGAGCCATTCATCGATCTGTGCAAAATCATCAGAGGTGAACGAAAAATTCTCCGGTATTTCGATCTCATCCATGGCGGTATCATTTAAGTGGTTCTCGCTATTGGTCGGTGAGTCAAAATTCCATGGGGGCTGGATATCAGCAATATCAATCCCTATCTGTAAAGGTGAGATGGGTTGGGGGTGTGCAGCGATCTCAGGATCAATGGATGTTGCTCCTGATGGTCGGAACTGACAAACGCCATAACAGGGATGGACGAAACAATTTAAACCTAAAGTATGCGAGTGTCGTTGAGGGTCTCTGTTATCCCCGCCTGAGCCAGAACGCTCGAGACAGGTGAAAAAGCGTGTAGAATAGCAGGTTGTCCCCGGGGTTCCCTGGCAGGATGACCCTGAGGCCGGGTCTTGTGGTGGGTTATCTCCGGAAGCCGCCATCATAGTGGTGGTCACAAACGGGCAATCTCCCTTTGTCAGCATAAGCCAACTGACAAGGACAACTATTTCTATAGTTAGCCGTGAATAACATGAAAAAAGAACGGAGCTTAAATGGACATTTCTGGCTGTCAGAATCAGCTCGTAAGCAACCCGATTAACTCTGTAACTGCTAACCCTGTGTCGTTTGTCATCGGGCGGCAAACCTGATCCCGGCTCGATCATAAAACGTCCTGTCAATGGTTCGGCCTGACAAACGACAGACGACAACAGTAGAAACAGCAGCAACAGATGTTTGGCATAGAGTGGGTGTTTAATAATTCTATCCTTGCATTCTGGTTGACGGAGAGGAAGGATAGATGATGCCGGAGCAAACTTCATGAAAGAGTGGCTGCCAGATCGTTACTGATTCACTTTACCTTTCTTGGGGCTTAAGCCATTGTTCTGGTTCGCATCAGCAGGCTTGCGTTTTCGATGCGTTCTTTTATGGTCCGACAGGGCTTGAGTATTTTTGTAGACCTTTCTGTACGGCCGTGGCTGTCCATGCTCTCCGGCTTCGCTCATATTAAAAACTTTTTGCCCGCTTTGGTATTGGTTTTTGTGAGCTGAGAAAGTGTTTTTATTGACTCACCTGAATCCTTTTCCGGGTTGGCACGCAGAGCAGTGTGCTGTCGTCCGTTAACAAGGGTTTTAGAATGGTTCAGTCGCTGCTGAACTCCTATTGTCTGAACTGAAAATACCGACGGAGTTAAAATTTGGTTGGCTCATCTGGACCTGAAAAAGCTGATAGTTAGTACCACCAAAGCCAGTAGTTGAAAAATCCAGAATAAAGGTAGAAAGCCGAACGACTCGATTAATACTCCATCTTTATTGATGTATGCACCGATAGCATGGTATGCGACCAGACAGCCTATGCCGCATAAACTCAAAAGAATACTTAGCTTGTATTTGTGGAAAAAGTTCATCAAAACCTCAATGCTCTGGCTTTTGGGTGTTTAAGCGTCTGCTCAGAAAACTAACTCTGGCTATTGGATTTATTATCAAGACAGTACATCTACTCCTTAAGCATAGGGCCGTATGATTCAAAAGATGTGTTACGGTTGAGTTGAACAGGGTATCCCGTTCAACGCTGACCCACAGAGCCAGCATTCGAAATGAATGCTGGCAGGGGGAATGAGAAAGCTTAGCTTAGGGCAGCTTCCATTCGGTCAAGGGCTTTTTTCAGGGCTTCATCGCTGGTGGCATAGGAAAGACGCATACAGCCCTCCATGCCAAAGGCTGAACCCGGCACCAGGGCAACGCCTTTTTCCAGCAGCATTTCTGCCAGCTGGGTGTCTTTTTCAAGGCCCAGCTTCTGCATGGCTTCGCTGAAGTCAGGGAAGGTGTAAAATGTACCGTCACTTTCAATGGTGGTAACACCTGGCAGCTTCTTCAGACGACTTACGACATAGTCATGACGCTTTTTGAAAGAGACCAGCATCTCCTTTACGCACTCCTGAGAGCCGGCCAGAGCTTCAGTAGCGGCAGCCTGAGCAACAGAGCAGGGGTTGGAGGTGCTCTGGGACTGAATCTTTTTCATGTTCTTGATCAGCCAGGCGGGACCACCGGCATAACCAATACGCCATCCGGTCATGGAGTAAGCCTTGGAGACACCGTTCAGAACAATAGCTCTGTCGTACAGTTCCGGACAGGCCATCAGGATGTTACAGAATGGCTCATCGCTCCAGAGGATGTGCTCGTACATGTCATCGGTAGCCACCATAACATGAGGGTGCTTCAGCAAAACAGCGGCCAGACCTTCCAGCTCTTTACGGGTGTAGGCGGTACCGGAAGGGTTGGACGGGCTGTTCAGAACAACCAGTTTGGTTTTTGGGGTAATGGCTGCTTCAAGCAGCTCCGGAGTCAGTTTGAAACGGTTCTCCAGGCTGCCCTTGACGATCACCGGGACACCTTCAGCAATCGTCACCATATCCGGGTAGGAAACCCAGTAAGGGGCAGGGATAATGACCTCATCCCCTTTGTTGATCAGCGCCAGACAGAGATTGAAGAAGCTCTGTTTACCACCGGAGGAAACCAGAATCTGGTCTGGCGCGTATTCGTGACCATTGTCGCGCCTGAACTTGTTAATAATGGCCTGTTTCAGTTCTACAGTACCGTCAACGGCAGTGTACTTGGTTTTTCCTTCGTTAATAGCCTTGATCGCAGCTGCCTTGATGTGATCAGGAGTATCGAAGTCGGGTTCACCGGCACCCAGGCCAATAATGTCTTGACCGGCAGCGCGAAGTTCAGCGGCACGGGCAGTGACTGCCATGGTAGGTGATGGTTTGACCATCTGAACGCGGTGGGAAGGTTGACCAGTCACGATGTTCCTCGTTAATCGTTAGTGAACTACTCGCCCCTGAAGGGAGCGGGATTGCGCCTCAGTTTCGTTCAAACCCGTATGAAATCAGACAGGCTCCTGGCGCACTTCTAAGCCAGACCCCTGACTGACACTGATTCCGGTGTGAACTCTATAAGATTGACAAGCAGACTTGCCGGGGAATCATGCATCAGCAATGGGCATAATACACAAGCCCTCTTCACTGCGCCATCTGAAAACCGAAACTCTGTTTGTATTTTTGTGACGCGCCGTTTTTGCCTGCTTTTTCTGATTAAGTGCAGTGTTCTCAGGCTGCATTTAAGGTCCGGGGCTGTTTATAATCAACGATGGTTTTAAAAGCTTCTGCCAGTGGATACATATGGGAAAGTCATTCAAGGTATCATCAAAATTCCAGCCTTCCGGGGATCAGCCTGAAGCTATTGAAAAGCTGCTGGCGGGCATTCATTCGGGACTGGCCTGCCAGACGTTGCTCGGGGTGACCGGTTCAGGAAAAACCTTCACTATTGCCAATGTCATTGAAAAGCTGCAGAGACCCGCCATTATAATGGCCCATAACAAGACCCTGGCTGCGCAATTGTATGGCGAATTCAAGGAGTTTTTTCCCGACAATGCGGTTGAGTACTTTGTTTCCTACTACGACTACTATCAGCCTGAGGCGTACGTACCCAGCTCAGACACCTTTATCGAGAAAGATGCCTCGGTGAATGAGCACATAGAGCAGATGAGGCTTTCTGCCACCAAAGCGTTAATGGAGAGGGACGACGCGATTATTGTTGCGACGGTTTCAGCAATTTACGGTCTGGGTGATCCTAAGTCGTACTTGAAGATGATGCTGCATATCTCCCGGGGTGAAATAATTAACCAGCGGGAAGTTCTGCGCAGGCTGGCTGAGCTGCAGTACACTCGCAACGATACGGAATTGAAAAGGGCAACTTACCGGGTGCGCGGAGACGTCATTGATATCTTCCCGGCAGAATCTGAAAAAGAAGCCGTCAGGCTGGAGCTGTTTGATGAAGAGGTAGAAGAGATCAGTGTCTTTGATCCTCTGACCGGCGAAGTGCTCAGAAAACTGCCCAGGGTGACTATCTATCCCAAGACTCACTATGTGACACCACGGCAGACTATTCTCGAGGCCACAGAAACTATTAAAGAAGAATTGGTTGAACGTCTGGAAGTGCTCAGAAACAACAATAAACTGGTGGAGGCACAACGTCTGGAGCAAAGGGTTAAGTACGACGTGGAGATGATGCTGGAGCTGGGGTACTGCACCGGCATCGAAAACTATTCCCGCTATCTGTCCGGTACCCGGCCCGGCGAAGCACCTCCCACACTGTTTGATTATATTCCTGATAATGCCTTGTGTGTGATTGATGAATCACACGTCACAGTACCCCAGGTGGGTGGAATGTATAAAGGCGATCGCTCTCGTAAAGAGACGCTTGTAGAATATGGCTTCAGACTGCCTTCGGCGCTGGATAACCGACCCCTGAAATTTGAAGAGTGGGAGGGACGACGCCCGCAAACTATTTTTGTTTCTGCGACTCCCGGCCCATATGAAGCGGAACATCAGGGGCAGATAGTGGATCAGGTGGTTCGACCTACCGGGCTCGTTGATCCGGAGATTGAAGTTCGTCCTGCCACGACTCAGGTGGATGATTTGTTTACTGAGCTTAATAAAACAGTGGCTAAAGGCGACAGAGTCCTGGTGACCACCCTGACCAAGCGTATGGCGGAAGATTTAACCGATTACCTCCATGAAAACGGTGTTCGCTGCCGCTATCTGCACTCTGGAATTGATACTGTAGAGAGGGTTGAGATCATACGTGACCTGCGGATAGGTACTTTTGACGTGCTAGTGGGCATTAACCTGTTAAGGGAAGGTCTGGATATGCCGGAAGTATCTCTGGTGGCCATTCTCGATGCCGATAAGGAAGGCTTTCTCCGTTCCGACCGCTCCCTGATACAAACCATTGGTCGTGCAGCACGTAATGTCAACGGTAAGGCCATTCTTTATGCCGACAAAATAACGGGCTCAATGCAGCGGGCGATCGATGAAACCGAACGTCGTCGTAATAAACAGCTTGCCTACAACGAAGAGCATGGCATTACACCGAAGAGTGTCCATAAGTCGGTGTCGGATATTCTTGAGGGCGCAGTCATTCCCGGCAAGAAGAAAGGGCAACCCAGTCGTAAGGTGGCAGAACCAAAAGCGGATTATCACCCTGAACTGTCGGCTCAGGAACTGGCTAAAACGATCAAGACGCTGGAAGACAGGATGATGGAGCATGCCCGCAACCTGGAGTTTGAAGAAGCGGCAGCCGTCCGTGATCAGGTGGCCAAACTCAGGGATCGGGTATTGAAATGACTTTAGCCTTTAACGAAGCCTGTGAGAAAAACGAACAGCTTTAGCCCCAATACGCACTCAAACTAAAAGGCCGGGCAGCCTGATTATAGTTTTCGCACCAACAGGCCATCCCGGTCTTTGAAAGGATAACCAGACTGCCTGACAGAGACCGTGTAGGGGGATTGACCGATATTAATGGATAAAATTCTTAGAAAAAGCCTCAACATGACCCATCGCACCGGGCAGTTTGCAATGTTGGCCTGAAGCGGCCTGTAATTCAGCAATGAGCATCTCTCTACCATTATCTATAAATATTTCTTTTACCGGGAAGTTGGGGGTATTAAAGCTGGCCAGCAACGTTTTACCAACATAGACACTGAATCGTTTAGAAGGGCCTTTGACAGACCAGTGTAAATTAACTTTTCCATCAATAGCACTTGCAGCTTTGTTGACTGAGATGATGTTGTTGGTGCTTTTTTTCTTATTTGAAACCATAGCCTGAGTTATTTGAAAATATTGTGGCTGATTGAAAAGTGTCAACATTAAAGACTGCCCTGTATCAGGATCAAAGAAAGAAATCTTGATTTCATTGCTCCCACTTTTTATGCCAGAGCTGATAGTCAACAGCCCCGTCTCAGCATAAAATTCATTAGCAGTCAGACTTTTAGGTTTATCAACTGTAGAAATTATCTTGCCATTGCATGAGTTGCTTTTAATCTGTTGATGACGCTTTAATTTTCCATTAACCGATTTGCTTTTCGTCACTGTACTGCTAGTGCTCGTAAAGGTAGAAACTTCTATATGAATACCGCTTTTTCCAAATTTTTTTGTTATTTCTTCAAGGTCAAATGATTGTGCGTTACCGGTGCTGACACCGGAAGTAAAAACAAAAAGAAATAGAATGGCAGTTTTTAGATAAGATTTTTTATTAATTAATAACATTTTTTTCTCCTAATCAGTTTTTTTGGTATAAAAATATAACCTCTTCGAGTCACTCTGCCTGAGGCGTTGGCTTACGAAACGTCATTGATCTTGAGTGGTACAGATGTATCACTTATTAGATTTGAGTTGAAAAACAAGAAATAGTTCAAAATCCCAAATCAGAGAGCATTGATTAATCCTCAGTCCTTAAAAAAACTAATCGGTTCAGGATTCATCCAGAGTAGCCAAGCGCTTATATCTGCGCTGCTTTAACAGGGGAAACAGCTGTTCGTAATCTGTTGTCAGATATTCATCGGGACAACAATATGAACGTTTTTTGTACAGAGGATTGAGCGGATTTTAGCTATATACATGCTTTGCTTTGTATGTATTTTGATCATTTTCGGGTCCAGCCAGGCGTTTGATTTTCTATCAGATAAATCGGGCATCGGGGCTTGCATTTTTCAGCTGCGTTGATAACATACGCAGCAGCTTCAGGCGGTTAGCTCAGCTGGTTAGAGCGTTACGTTGACATCGTAAAGGTCGCTGGTTCGACTCCAGTACCGCCTACCATATAAGTGATTTCAATGAAAAAAGCCCACTTCTTACAGTGGGCTTTTTTTTTCCAAAAAATTAGTCATCCCCGTCCCCATGTTTCGGAGCCTGTTGTAAAACCCTGGTTCCTCTGCAGGGGATAATGTAGGAGGTCTTCATTCCCGCGAAGGAGGCTGTCGCAAAGGCGGGAGTCATTCAGCTTGAGTGATGCAGTTATACCTGCCGAGTACCCACTCTCCCTTTTATATCAAGATTCGTTATGAAATTGTTCCCTACAGAGCACTGGTTCCCACGCTTTTAAGCTCTGTGGTTCCCAGCGTGGGAACGAGTTGAGGCAAGGCAAAAGTTCAGCACGAACAGGCCGGAGGACGTTATACTCACCTTTCCGCTATTTTTTGTTGACTCAGGAAGTCCCTATGCCCAGCAGCCACACTGTCAAAGATGCCTTGATTGATTTTCAGCAGAAATTCAGGAACCGCTATCAGTTAGAGCATCAGTCGTTGCCTGTGATTGAACATGACAGTGACTGGCCCTCTCCCTGCGAAATGCAGGAGGTCATGGATGGAGCAGAAGTGGGCTGGCAGCCTGTGGAGTGCGAGCCGCAGCTGGATTTTGGCAATATTGAATCGGCAGTTGAGTTGGAGCTACATCCGGATCTGAAAGCCTATTACGGCAGCTTTTACTCGGCGAACCTGCCCGCCAGAACCGAAGAAGGGGGGCTGGAATTATTGTTTGCCTGGAGCTCCGGAGATTTTGAACGGTTGCAGGAAAATCTGCTGGGACACATCTGGATGAAACGCAAACTCCGTCAGCCTGTTACCCTGTTTTTTGCCGTCACCGATATGGAAGACATCAATCTTACCCTGAATAATGAAACCGGTGATATCTGGGCAGAAAAAGTCGGTAAGAAACCTCATCGCAAGTTAGCAAACACTATGGCTGAGTTTCTAAAAATGCTTGAACCTATTGTTTGAGGTATGCAAAAGAAGCCATCAAGTCACCATGCTTATGGAGTGGCTCTGAAGCGACGGTCCGAATGAATCTTGACTACCTTCGACGCGTCTCAGCCTCTAAATAACGGCCTACGCTGAACTTTTACAATATTAACGGTCTAAATTCATGCGTGAATTCCATTCATTTTAAGGAGGAGTTATGTTTGGTGAAAATGATTTTATGCGTGTTTATTTTGCTTTTTTGTCCTTATTGTTGTTGATCATTTCAGGTCTGGTTCAGGCGGATGAAGCTGTTCAGGACTATCGCAATCTGTTGTCGGATTATCGCATCGAGATTCAGGATGATCTGACTTATACCCGTACTGTAACGCTGGAGTATCAGGTACTGACCCCCGCGGGTGCGGAGGAGATGCAGGAATATCACTATAGTTATTTTTCCGAAAATGAATCCTTGAAAGTTCTGGAAGCTTCGATCACCCATCCGGACGGAAAAGTGTTCCCGGTTGAAAAAGAGAATATTTACGAACAGGATCTGGGCGGGCGTGATAAGGAGCGGCGTAACAGGGAAGCTGTGGTCATTTTTTCCCGCTTAATACCTGGCAGCATCATGAAGTTGAAGTTCAAGCATGTGGTGAAGAAGAAAAGTCCCATGGGCTTTAATATGGCACTACAGCCTGAGTTGGAACTGGAGCAGAAGAAAATAGTGGCTACGATTCTGCTGCCTGAAAACATACCCATGAAATGGGGGAGTAGAGGCGAGTTTGCTGTGAAAGAGTCCCGGAAAGGCAAACGAAAAGAGTTAACGGTTAGCCTCGAAAACTTCCCTTATCAGGAGATGGAGCCAAATATGGTCAGTTCGGATGATGTACTGCCCATGTTTGCGCTGACCTCACTGAAAAGCTGGGAAGAGATCGGTCAGATATACTATGAGAGCAGCCTGAACAGGCAGACTGACAGTGATGAAATCCGTGCGCTGGCTGAGGAGATCACACAGGGAGCCAAACATCCCAGGGAAGAGGCCGTCCTGATTTATAACTGGGTGGCACAAAATATTAATTACCTGTCTCTCAGCTTCAATTTGGAGGATATGCTGGTTCCTCACCCGGTGGAAGAGATTCTTCGTCATGGTTATGGTGATTGCAAAGATCAGGCTTTGTTGTTGCAGGCACTGTTAAAAGCCCGCGGTGTTGAGTCAAAGCCGGCACTGGTCAGCTGGGATGACAGCTATAAGGATTGGCCGGTGGCGACTTCCATGCAATTCAATCATGTGTTGTTGTTCATCCCTGAGTTGAACACTTGGCTCAACCCTGTTTCGCCACTGTCTACGTTCGGGTTGCTGGATTATAGTCTTTCGGGCAAACGGGTAGTAGTGGCCGGTCCTGAAGGCGAAACTCGATATCTTCCTGCCATGCAACCAGATCAGAACCGCTACTGGGTAAAAAACCAGTCAGTGCTCTCCAGTAATGGACTTTTGAGAGGAGAGAGTATGGTCACTGGCACTGGAATTATTGGAGAACAGATTCGGGAGTTGTTGGCATCCAGTGGTAGTGGTGAATGGAAGGCCAGTAATCTTCTGGCGGACACCTTGAGTGGTGGCTTTGGTAATATTTCTTGGGGAACGCCTGCTTATGATCTGGAAAGACAGCCTGCTTATCAGGGTGACTGGCACAGTCCCTACGCTTTTCAGTTGGGCAGGGAAGGGTTTATCACCACAGCACCAGGGCTTGATTTTCAGGATGTGCTGGCACTGAGAACTTATCTCGTGGATGGAAAACGCAAGTTCCCGTTTACGGTAGGAGCTCGACATTATCGATGGGATCACCGCATGAAACTGCCAAAAAACTACAAAGTAACCCGGCTGCCTGAAAACCTCGAGGTGCGTAACGGGGCAGGCTCATACAGCAGTCACTATAAGATGGAGGGTAATACACTGGTTGTCACTCGGCAGATCGTCGTCAAGAAAAATCTTTATCAACCCGGTGAATACCCTGAATTCGAAAAGTTAGCTTACCTGGCTATCAACGATCGCAGGGCGATCATTGCTTTGAAGCGGCGTTGAGCTTCTGTTACAGAGTGCTATCAGGCTGTTGCTCCGGACTGGCATCAATAAATGCCTTGAGTTCATTGCAGTGCTGATGGACTGCCTGGATTTTTGGATAATCCGTTAACGATACTTTAAATCGCAAGGCATTGTAGACCTGCGGTATCAGGCAGATATCGGCCAGGGTGGGTGTATCTCCGATACAGAAATAGTCATCCCCCAATTGCTGCTCATAAGCCTCGAACCCGGCTTTTATCCAGTGCTGGTACCATTGGTTTTTCTGTTCGTCACTCACTGCAAATTCTGACTTGAGATATTTCAGAACTCTCAGGTTGTTCAGAGGATGTATATCGCAGCTGATGATATTGGCCAGGCTGCGGATCTGGGCTTTCTGCCAGACATCACCCGGGATAATGGTCGGTTCCGGACAGGTTTCTTCAAGCCATTCCAGGATAGCCATTGACTGAATCAGTCTGTTATTCCCGACTGCCATTGCCGGTACCAGTCCCTGGGGTTGAATGCTTTTATATTGCTCCTTCGTCTGCTCTGACTTCAACAGGTTAACCGGGATCAATTCGTGATCCAGTCCTTTCAGGTTCAGGGCGATCCTTACCCGATAAGCCGCTGAAGATCGGAAGTAACTATAAAGCTTCATGGCATTACTCCTTTGCTGGCAGAAGGGTGGCTGAGACTTCACCGAAGCCGATTCTGGCAGCGCCTTCTTTCTCGCACCAGCCTCTCATGACAACGGTATCTCCGTCTTGCAGGAACGTTCTTTGTTCACCATTGGTCAGGGTCAAAGACTCCTTGCCACCTTTTGTCAGCTCGAGTAAAGAGCCTGCTTCCTCTGGCCTGGGGCCTGACTGAGTACCCGTTCCCAGCAAATCACCGGATTGCAGGTTGCAACCGTTACTGGCGTGATGAGCCACCATCTGTCCAACACTCCAGTAAGAATGTTTGAAACTGGACTGAGACAGTTTTTCCATACTTTGCTGAGCACCTTTCATAGCGGGTGTTTGTAGCAGGACTTCCAGCTGAATATCCAGTGCTCCCAGGGTGCTGTTTTCTTCCGAGCTCAAATAAGGCAGGGGTTGTGGATCATCGGCAGGACGAAGGTAACTGGTTCGGTAGGGTGCCAGTGCTTCCAGCGTGACAATCCACGGCGATATGGTAGAGGCAAAGCTTTTGGCCAGAAACGGTCCCAGGGGCTGGTACTCCCAGGCTTGGATGTCCCGTGCAGACCAGTCATTCAGAAGACACATTCCGAATACATGCTGATCGGTCTCATCCAGCGCAACAGGAGCACCCAGAGGGTTGCCCTGACCGATGAAAATGCCCATTTCAAGCTCATAGTCGAGTCGTTTACAAGGACCATATAAGGGTTGTTCTGCATCCGGCGCTTTGGTTTGACCTTGTGGACGATGAAAAGTCTGCCCTGAAACTTCAATAGAAGAGGCTCTGCCATGGTAGCCAATAGGCACCCATTTGTAGTTAGGCAGCAAAGGGTTATCGGGTCTGAATAATGAACCGACTGCTTTGGCGTGATAGATAGATGAATAGAAGTCAGTGTAATCCCGAATCTGGCAGGGCAGGGCAAATTCGGCTTTATTCATGGTGAGCAGAAAGGGTTTCAGCTGGCTTTCAAGCTCTGACTCTGTTCTCAGTGCCCTGGACAGGCTCAGCCTGAGAGCACTCCAATATTCAAAACCCAACTCCATCAGGGGATTGAGGTTATCGTGGGCACAAGCTGCGAGTGCGTCGGCTGCTTTGCCGTCAAAAGGTTTCAGTGCTGCTGTCGCCTTGAGATCCAGAATCTGGTTACCAATGGCTACGCCGCACCGAAAGGGCTCGCTGCCTTTGCGAAAAACAGCAAAAGGCAGATTCTGAATGGGGAAGTCGCAGTCTGACTGGTTAGCACAATATACCCAGCTGGTGAGATTGACGTCATGAGTCTCGTTCAGTGAAATCATTATCTATCCTGAGTGCATTGGAAAAACAGAGTGTCAGCAGCCAATAGCGTAGCCTGACACTCATGATTATTCTTGTTTAAGGTTTCTGGTTCGGGTCAAAGTGCTTCTGCAGGCCAGACCAGCATTTAATATAGTCTTTTTGTCGTATGTCGCTCTCCATCGCGAATTTTGAGGGTACATAGACGTATCGGGATTCAAACATGAAGGCCAGAGTATTTTCATAACGCACGGGTTTAAGCTGCGCTTCGCTGGCTTTCCTGAATACGTCTGCATCAGGACCATGGGGTGACATACTGTTATGCAGACTGCTTCCACCGGGTACAAATCCATTTTCCTTGGCGTCATAAACACCATGAACCAATCCCATGAACTCGCTCATAAAATTGCGATGATACCAGGGGGGGCGGAAGGTGTTTTCAGCCACCATCCAGCGGGGAGGGAAGATGACAAAGTCCAGATTGGCGACGCCGGGTGTATGAGATTGAGATGTCAGTACTGTAAAAATAGAGGGGTCAGGATGGTCGTAACTTACTGTGTTGATGGCATTAAAGCGGGACAGCTCGTATTTATAGGGCGCAGAATTCCCCACCCAGGCAACGACATCCAATGGGGAGTGATTGAGCTCACAGACATAAAGATGACCGGCAAATTTACCGATCAGTTCGAAATCACCTTCTTTATCTTCATACCAGGCAACGGGGTATTGGAAATCCCGGTCATTGGCAAAGCCATTGGCACCTACCGGGCCACGTTCCGGCAGGGTGAGCGGGGCTCCATAGTTTTCGCAGAGATAGCCGCTGGCTTGACTCTCCAGTAGGTTGACCCTGAATTTCATACCCCGCGGAATCACGGCGATATCGCCCGGACTGACCTGTAATCGACCCAGTTCGGTAAAGATCATCAGAGCCCCTGTTTGAGGGACAATCAGCAGCTCGCCATCGGCATTATAAAAAAAACGCTTTTCCATGCTTTGATTAGCTGCGTATAGATGAATGGCACTACCGATCTGCGTGATGGCTTTACCATTGGCTGCAATAGTGGTCAGGCCACTGATAAAATCAGTCGGTTGTTCAGGAGCGGGCAGGGGGTCCCAGCGAAGTGGGCTCGGCACAGGAGGCAGATCCAGGGGAGCGGTTTCCAGCAAGGGGTTCTTATCCCAGCACTGGTAGTTTCCCTGAACAGCAGAAGGGCGGATTCGGTAGGTCCAGGTTCGGCGGTTTTGGTGTTTGGGCGCTGTGAAAGCAGTGGCTGAAAACTGTTCACAATACAGACCATAAGCCACTTTCTGAGGATTGAAGCAGGCCTTGGGCAGGGCATCGGGTAATGCCTCTGTTTCGTGTTCGTTACCAAAGCCTGTCAGGTATTCAAGATCGTCAGGTAATGTCATTAAACTGAACCTGTCATTTTTCTTATCTCAAAAATCACTTCACCCTGTTCAAAGATGAAGCAGTGTTTTTATGCAACCCCTCACAAGGGGCCGTTTGTTAAGGTCTTGAAGTATCTCCATTTTTAGCCAGTCCTGAGAGTTTGTCCATCCGGATTCTTGTTTTTAGCCTCCCCGCGCTGCTGCGGCAATGTTAATATCAGGAAATTATGCTCTCCCGGGAGCCAGTCCGAAAACAGAACAACATTTGAGAACTGACTTGCAAAATACCGAGCCTGTACGCAGAGGCTTTCTTCTGAGCCGACATAGCCAGGACCACAGGGGACAGGCGGAAGTTATTATGTGGGTTGTCACCGATGATGGCCCTGCAAGACTGGTAATTGAAGAGGTGCGTCCCGTCTGCTTTGTCGTTTCCTCTGAGTTTGAGCCGCTACAGAGTGAGTTTTTCAGGACTTATCCAACGATTGAGGCAAAACCGCTGCCTCTGAAGAACTTTCGCCATGAGCCAGTCACTGCCCTTTATAGTCATAACGTGCAGCAATCGTTTCAGATGCAGGAATATTTTCGTACCAGAGGCATAGAGTTGCTGGAAGCCGATGTCAGGCTGGCAGACCGGTTTCTGATGGAGAGGTTTGTCTACGGTGGCGTGGCATTCACCGGAGATCCGGTGCAGAAGTCAGGTTATCGGGAGTACCGCAATGCGCGCATTCGTCCTGCAGAGTTTAATCCCGACTTCAAAGTAGTTTCCCTGGATATTGAATGTTCCGAGCGGGGAGAACTTTACTCAGTGGGTCTTTCGGGAGGAGACTTTGGACGGGTTATCATGGTAGGCGATCAGGAGCGGGTCGACTGGATACAATGGGTTCCGGATGAAAAAGCACTTCTTGTGGCGCTTGAAGAGACGCTTGGAACTCTGGACCCCGACATAGTGATTGGCTGGAATGTCATTAACTTTGATTTTCGGCTACTGCTCAAACGAGCGGAACGCTATGGAATGAAGTTAAAACTGGGAAGGGGGCAACAGGCAGCCAGCTGGAGAAATCGCAGAGGTGAAAGTGGACAGGGCTTCATTACTCTGCCCGGTCGAATGGTCATCGATGGTATCGAGGCCTTAAAGGCTGCAACCTATCAGTTTGACAGCTTTAGTCTGGAGTTTGTGGCACAGACGCTGCTGGGCAAAGGTAAAGCGACAGAAGACGTAGATAACCGGATGGCTATCATTAATCATGACTTTCACCATAACAAGGAAAAGCTGGCCCGTTACAACCTGCAAGACTGCCGACTGGTTGAAGAGATTTTTGAACACACCAACATTCTTGATTACCTGAGATTGCGCAGTCATCTGACCGGGCTGGAGCTTGATCGGATGGGAGGCTCAGTCCAGGCCTTTACCAATCTCTATATGCCACGTTTGCACAGAGCCGGTTATGTGGCTCCGAATTTACCAGAAGGGGGTGGTCTGGCCAGTCCGGGGGGTTATGTCATGGATTCCATTCCCGGACTCTATCGCAATGTGATCGTTCTGGATTTCAAGAGCCTTTATCCTTCGATCATCAGAACCTTCAAAATTGATCCCCTCGGGCTGGTAGAAGGTTTGAAAGAACCGGAAGGTACGATTCCCGGTTTTCGTGGCGCACTTTTCTCACGTGAGCGGCATTTTCTCCCTGATATTATTGCTTCCTTTTGGGCTCAAAGGGATGAGGCCAAGAAGCAAAACGATGCTGCCCGTTCTCAGGCGCTGAAGATTATTATGAATTCTTTTTATGGCGTGTTGGGCTCAGGTGGTTGTCGTTTCTATGACACCCGGTTGGCCAGCTCCATTACCCTGCGAGGGCATGAAATCATGCAGCAGACAGCCCGATGGATAGAAGGGCAGGGCTATCGGGTGATTTACGGTGATACTGATTCTACTTTCGTGCTTTTGGATGAGGCCTATTCCGATGAACAGGCAAGATCGACCGGTAAAAAACTGGAACGTATGATCAATGACCGCTGGACAGCCAAACTGAGAGAAGATTTGCAACTGGACTCGGCGCTGGAACTTGAGTTCGAAACTTGCTACCAGAGGTTTCTGATGCCTACCATACGTGGATCGGACACCGGCAGTAAAAAACGCTATGCCGGCATTAAATCCACTGCTGGTGGACAGGAACTGGTATTCAAGGGGCTGGAAACGGTGCGTTCTGACTGGACGGCATTGGCCAAGTATTTTCAAACGGAACTGTTCTCGTTAGTGTTTAATGATCAATCCCCGGAAAAGCTGGTCACGGAAACCGTTCAGAAAACGCTGGCCGGAGCGTGGGATGACAAACTGGTATATCGAAAGCGACTGCGGCGAAATCTCAAGGACTATGTTAAAAACATTCCTCCCCAGGTCAGGGCGGCCAGAAAGGCGGATGAGATCAATCAGTCACTGGGAAAATCACTTAAGTATCAGCGAAAAGGTTGGATTCAGTACCTGATGACAGTCAATGGACCTGAGCCGCTGGAATATTGCACCAGCCCTATTGATTATCAACATTACATCGACAAGCAGCTAAAGCCGGTGGCGGACGGAGTTCTACCTTTTATAAATCTTGATTTTAATACGTTGATTGACGGACAGATGGGGCTGTTTTGATGTTTCAAGCCATCGTGTCAGACTGGGCTTTAACCATCATCACCCATAGGTCGTAACGTTTCTCACCCTCGCATCAACTCTCTGTTATTTAAACAAGGTGTACAAATAATCCAAAGGAGCATGAAATTTCTTCCATTGGTTACGAGCTGTTTCGCTGAAACTCTCTTCCAGTGAGTAGCCATAGACTATGTTGTTTGAAAAGCCATTGATCAGAGCGAGAGCCAAGGCAGGAGCCAGGGTAAGAGCAACGTTATTCAATAAATGGTTTGAATCCAGTCTTGAGCGTTGTTGCCACAGAAGATGCACAACTTCGCTTCCGACTACCGATCCCGTCGCCATTCCAGCGGCGCACCATAGTTCAGTTCGAACAGTAGCAGTCAGACTTTCTGCCACAAACAAGTTGGCTAATGTGACGTGGCCCAAGAATAATGAATTTGGTGATTGCGCAACATTTACGACTCCGACTGTAGCTGTGGCCCATGACCCAGCTATGGCTCCGGTTCCGGCTAAGACTTCTGCTGCCGTTGCTGTTTCAACTCTAATATCACCGTCTAAAATACGTTTTGAGAGATTACTTATTAATAATATTCCGTCTGTCAATACGGCAGATATGATGTAACCAAAAGCTGCTTTTCCCGGAGAGACACCTCTGGCAATCATTTTCTCGTGGACTATTGTCCCGACCATCATGCCAGTGAAAAATGACAACATTTTATATTCAGTGTGGGTATAGTCCAAAGGTTGGATTGTACTTTCATTCTGGTACCTTAAACCCCCGACAGTAGTGGCTCCGGCTACCGTTCTTGCCATCACCTCATGGGTAAAGTAAGCCGTAGTCATTATGGGTATAAGATAGGGATCGCGGTTAGTGTATGCTTCATATGCACTGTATGCTGTTCCTACAAATCGCAGTGGCTGCCACCAGGGCGTCTCAAGAGGCCAGGGCGATACGCGACCGGCTAAAGCCACCTCGGTGGAGGTGATAACGGCAGCGAGTTGATTACAAAAAGATGATTTGGCCTCTTGTAACTCATTTTGCTCTGTGCCGGACAGGCCAAACCGACCGGAAAGGGCAGCGACCAGCCCCGTTGTTTTGCAGATGCCGTACCAGAATCCGTAGTTGATTACAGTGGAAACGGCTAGTCCGGAACTGCTGCTCACCAGTTTCAGACTATCTTCAACTAACGATGCATTATTGTAGTGGCTCAATAAATTAAACTGCTCTTCTCTCGATACGCTTGAGTGAGCGATCGAACAGATCAATAACAAGTATGAGAATAGCGGTATTAGATTACCGGATGTTTTCATTATTCATATCCTTAACTCGAGTAACTGTTTTATTGTCAGAAAACGACAAATCGGATCTTCCCGAAAAACTATTAACCTGCTTGTTTGTCGTTGTAAAAAAATGACCAGCACACGCAGGAATAAGTCATAAGTCCATAGAACTTTTTTGTTTTAATGAGGCTTTATAGTGCAGCAATGTAATTTTCGCCATCATTATTTGGCGATTTATAAGATAAAATCTAATTAGCCGTTGCTTGCATCTCATTCATTGTTAATTAAACAAGGTGTACAAGTAATCCAAAGGAACATAAAACTTCTTCCACTGGTTATGGGCGGTTTCGGAAAAACTGTCTTCAAGTGAGTAGCCATACACTATGTTGTTTGAAAAGCCATTGATCAGAGCGATAGCCAAGGCAGGAGCCAGGGTAATAGCGATGTTTCTCAATAAACGGTTTGAGTCTAGCTCTAAGTTTTGTTTTAACAGAAGTATCAGGACTCCGAATCCGACTCCGAATCCGACTCCAGCTCCGACTAAAGCTCCAGACAGGACTTCGTCTTCAACTCCGGATAAAAATTCAGTTTTACTGAGTGAGAAGACCATATAACCTGCTACGGCTGTGGACAATGCTAAGTCAAAGATCCCAACAAAGAAGGCTCCGGCTGAGGCTGTGGCCATTGACCCCGCTAAGGTTTCTGCTCCTGCTTGTAGCTCGACTGCATGGGCACTGCCTGAATGAGATGCTGAAAAATGGCTCACGGGCAGTACTAACTCTATCAATGAAGCAAGCGCAAGATAAGCATAGATTGCCTTATCCGTTGAAGAGCCTGTGGCGAGAAACTTGTTATAAAGCATTGCCCCGAACATCACGCATGTGATTGATTTCAATACGGCATATTCACGACAGGTATAATTTACAGGTTGGATTGAAGGTCTGTCAGGATACCTTAAAGCTTGTATGGTGATAGCTCCGGCTACCGTTCTTGCCACCATTTCATGGGTAAAATAAGCCGCAGTTATTATGGGTATAAAACCAGGGTCGCATTTTGTATATGCTCGATAACCAATGTATGCGGTTCCAACATATCGAAGTGGTCGCCACCATTGCAGCTCAGGGGACGAAGGTGATACTTGTCCTGCTATTGCAGCCTCAGTGGAAGTGATGACGGCTGCGAGTTGATTACAGAAAGAAGATTTGAATTCTTGTAATTCATTTCTCTCTGGGCCATTCAGACCAAAGCGAGCTGCAAGGGAAGAGACCAGCTCAGGTGATTTGCAGATGCCGTACCAGAATCCGTAATTGATCACGGTGGAAACGGCTAGCACGGAACCACTGGTGACCAGTTTCAGACTGTCTTCAACTAACGATGCATTATTGTAGTGACTTAATAAGTTGAATTGTTCTTCTTTCGATATACCTGAATGAGCCACCGAACAGATAATTAACAAGCACAAGAACAGCGGCATTAATTTAGGAATGTTTTCATTGCTTGTGTCTTTAATTCGGGCAACTAATTTCTTGGTCAGTAAATGACGAACCGAATCTTCCCGAACCGGGAGTAGTTTGTTTTTTGTAACTGTAAAATCATGACCAGCGCACATAGGAGTCTCTCATTCGGTCCGGGTTCTTTGAGTCTTGCTGCTGCCAAGAGACGATATAGTACAGCAACGGAACTTTCGCCATTTACCGGAAGTGTTGAATAAGCTCAAAGCCTTGCGCCTGTGAAGGATGTCAGGGCGTCTTGTCAATTAAACAAGGTATACAAGTAATCCAAAGGAGCGTGAAATTTCTTCCATTGGTTACGGGTTGTTTCGGTGAAACTCTCTTCCAGTGAGTAGCCATACACCGCATTGTCTGAAAAGCCATTGATCAAGGCGAGCGCCAATGCAGGAGCCAGGGTAAGAGCAACATTATTCAATAAATGGTTTGAGTCGAGTTTTGAGTGTTGTTGCCACAGAAGGTACATAACTCCCGATCCGGCTATCGATCCGGTGATCATTCCAACGACGGACCATAGTTCAGTTCTGGCAGGAGTCAGACGCATAGCCACGAACATGGGTACTGCGAATTGACCCGAGAATAATGAATTTGGTGATTGCGCAGAATCTACGGCTCCGACTACGGCTGTGGCCCATGACCCAGCTATGGTTCCCGTTCCGGCTAAGACTTCTGCTGCCGTTGCTGTCTCAACTCTAATATCATCGTCTGAAATTTGTTTTAAGAGATAACTTATTAATAATATTCCGTCTGTCAATACGCTGGATACAATGTGACCAAAAGCTGCTTTTCCCGGCGAGAAACCTCTGGCGATCATTTTTTCATGGACTATTGTTCCGACCATCATGCCAGCAATAAATGACAATATGTTATATTCAGCGCGGGCATAGTCAAAAGGTGCGATTGTACTTTCATTCTGATACCTTAAACCCCCGACAGCGGTGGCTGTAGCTACTGTTCTTGCCACTACCTCATGGGTAAAGTAAGCCGTAGTCCTTATGGGTATAAGATAAGGATCACGATGAGTGTATGCTTCATAAGCACTGTAGGCTGTTCCTACAAATCGCATTGGCTGCCACCAAGGTGTCTCAAGGGGCCAGGGTGATACGCGACCGGCTAAAGCAACCTCGGTGGAGGTGATAACGGCAGCGAGTTGATTACAAAAAGATGATTTGACCTCTTGTAACTCATTTTGATCTGTGACAGACAGGTCATAGCGACCGGAAAGGGTAGCGACCAGCCCCGTTGTTTTGCAGATGCCGTACCAGAGTCCGTAATTGATCACGGTGGAAGCCGCCGGCCCGGAACTGCTGCTCACCAGTTTCAGACTATCTTCAACTAACGATGTATTATTGTAGTGGCTCAATAAATTAAACTGTTCTTCTCTCGATACGCTTGAGTGAGCAACCGAACAGATAAATAACAAGCATGAGAATAACGGTATTAGTTTACCGGATGTTTTCATTATTCATATCCTTAATTTGAGTAACTGACTTATTATCAGAAAACGACAAAGCGAGTTTTCCCGTACCGCCACAAACCTGCTTGTTTGTGGTTGTGAAAACCCGATCAGCACGCGCAGGAACGAGTCATAAGTCCTTAGAATTTTGTTGTTTTCATGAGGCTTTCCTTATAGTACAGCAATGTAATTCACGCTATCATTGTTTGCTCATTCATAAGATGAAATTTAATTGGCCGTCGCTCGCATCGAACTCGTTGTTAATTGAACAAGGTGTACAAGTAATCCAAAGGAGCATAAAACTTCATCCATTGGGTACGGGCTGTTTCGGTGAGACTTTCTTCAAGTGAGTAACCATAAACAGCATTGTTTGAAACGCCATTGATTAAAGCCAGAGCTAATGCAGGAGCCAAGGTAACAGCGCCGTTTCTCATTAAATGTTCTGAGTCCAGTATCCGGCTTTGTTGAAATAAAAATTGTATGGATCCGGTTCCGGCTATCGTTCCGATTAAGATCTCACTTCCATTCAGGTGTCTAACGTCAGGTATAGCTAAGGTTATGGTGATAAGTTCAGCTATGTTCAAGGATAGATCTGATCTGCCCCAGGAAACCATGGCCGCGGATATGGCTGTAGTAATCGATCCGGCTATGGCTCCGCTTCCCGCTGCTGCTATGGCTCCGCTTCCCGCTGCTGCTATGGCTTTTGCTTCTTTCTCCTCTATACCAGCACTGTCTGAATTAAGTACTGGAAGATAGCTTATTGCTGATATTGTTTCCGTCAATCCAGCAGATATCAAGTAAGCAATGGCCGCTTCCAAAGATGTTGAACCTATGGCGAGCATCTTTTTATAGAACATTATTCCGACCAGCATGCTAGCAGTTGATGACAACATGAAATATTCATTTCGGGCATAATCTAAAGGTTGGATTGTGCTTGTGTTCTGTTTCCTCAAGCTCCGAATAGCACTGGCTCCGGTTACGGTTCTTGCCACTACCTCATGGGTAAAATAAATCGCAGTTTTAATGGTGGCAGAATAAGGATTCTGGTGAGTGTATGTTTGATAACCAACGTAGGCTGTTCCTACAAATCGCAGTGGTTGCCACCAGGGCAGCTCAAGGGGCCACGGTGATAGGTGCCCGGCTAAGGCAACTTCAGTGGAGGTGATAACGGCTGCGAGTTGATGACAAAAAGATGCTCTGATCCCATGTAACTCATTTTCTTCTGTGCCTGACAGGTCAAAGCGACCTGCAAGGGCTGATACTACCTCGGGTGATTTGCAGATGCCGTACCAGAATCCATATTGGATCAGGGTTGAAACGGCCAGCCCGGAACCGCTGATAAACAGATTCAGACTGTCTCCAACTAATGATGCATTATTGTAGTGGCTCAATAAGTTAAACTGTTCTTCTTTCGATACGCCTGAGTGAGCGAATGAACAGATCAATAACAAGCACGAGAATAGTGGTATTAGTTTACCGGATGTTTTCATTGTTCATATCCTTAACTCGAATAACTGTTTTATTGCCAGGAAACGACAAACCTGGTCTTCCCGTACCACTATTAATATGCTTGTTTTTAGTTGTAAAAAAACCGGCCAGCACACTGAGGAATCTGTCACAAGTCCTTGGGACTTAGTTGTTTTAATGAGACCTTTTAGTACAGTAATGGGATTTTCGCCATCATTTTTTGGTGATTCATAATCTAATTATCCGTCGCTTGCATCTTACTCATTCTTAATTAAACAAGGTGTACAAATAATCCAGTGGAGCATAAACCTTCTGCCATTGGTTGCGGGCTGTTTCGGAAAAACTTTCTTCCAGCGAGACGCCATATAGAGCATTGTTTGAAAAGCCATTGATCAGAGCAAGGGTGAATGCATGAATCAAGATTATAGCGACGTTGCTCAATAAAT
>NZ_JAHHPN010000091.1:0-2731 GCF_024606325.1 Endozoicomonas sp. ONNA1 | reverse complement strand
CGATGAAGGCTTAAAGCTGGTGGTTAAAACCAAAGACCGCAAATTATTGTTAAAAACTGTACGGAATTATCTGGAGGAAGACTTCGGTGTTAAAAAGAAGAGGATCCGTATTGATGACCGTCTTAAGCATATGTTCCAGGACTTTTCGGAATCCGGACTGAAGGTTTGACTCGGGGCTCGGCCCGCAGATTTGCCTCTACATCGAAAGGTAAGGCGCCGAGGACTCATAGATCTGAGCCGACAAGCAGACGTCGGCTCTCCAGAAGGTCGAAAGGCCTTCTAATTACAGATCAAAACGGACTTCGTCTAACAATTTCTGAGCGGTTGCGTAGTTCTCTGCCAGCTTGTAGACAGGCAGATCGTCGGATTTGAACGCCCCCCAGGAAGCCACCATTTCGGAAACCGGCACGTCAGGGTTCACAGGGTATTCCATGTTGACTTCAGCGAAGGTAGCCTGAGCTTTCTCACTGGCCAGGAATTCCATTAATTTAACAGCATTGTCTTTATTAGGGGCATGCTTGGTCAGAACCATGCCACTGACGTTGACATGAGAGCCATGACCTTTCTGATCAGGGAAGTTGATGTAAACGGACTCAGCCCAGGGACGCTGTTCTTCATTGGTCATCATCTTGCCGAAGTAATAGCTGTTACCGATAGACAGGTCACAAACGCCTTCCTTAATAGCCTTTACCTGGGCACGGTCGTTACCCTGAGGACGACGGGCCAGGTTTTCCTTGAAACCTTGCAGCCATTCTTTGGTCGCTTCCTCACCATTGTGAGCGACATAAGCAGCAACGAGACCTACGTTATAGGCGTTTTTACCGCTGCGTGTGCAGATCTTGCCTTTGTACTTTGGATCGGCCAGATCGTCATAAGTGATGCCTTCCGGCTTGTCGGAACGTTTGGTGCTGTAAATATTTCTGACACGCTTGGTCAGGGCAAACCACTCACCCTCAGGGTCTCTGTATTGTGCAGGAATGTCGTTATTGATTGATTGGCTGTCAACGGGCTGGCTGAGATCTTTTTCTACCAGATTCATCAGTCGGCTGATGTCTGTCGTCAATACCAGATCAGCAGGACTCAGTTGGCCTTCGCGTTCAAGACGCTCACTCAGACCTTTTTTAGCAAACACCATATTGACTTCAATACCAGTATCCTTGCTGAACTCTGCGAACAGAGGTTCAACCAGAAAAGGCTGACGATAAGAGTACACGTTAACCACTTCTGCGGCCTGGGAGAGGGCAGATGCAGCCATAAGACCTGATGCTAAAAGCACTGAAGAGAGTTTATTTTTCAACATGGGCGACAACCGTCTCTTTTATAATATCAATCTAAATAGGAAACATTATCATTCGCGTATTTTACAGAAATTACTCTTTATCGCCAGTTATTTAAGTACATAAGTACTAACTTTTTCGTTCTATTCACCCGCCTTTTCACATTTACCAAAGCCTCACACTGAACAGCCCGCCAAAAAGCGGGCTGTGTTGCTGTGACAGAGCTTCTGCATCGTCACTCACTGGCCACCCTAAATAAGAAGTCACAAACGATCTGAGTCCTTCGAACACTTGCCGCACTTGAGTCGTTGTCAGAAAAAATTGAGCGGCACCGGGCCGTACTGTCTCTCCCAGGGCTACATAACCTCCTCTGAGAACAGGCCTTCGTATACAAGCTAATCTACCCTGTACTCCTTTCAAGGAAGCTTCTCATTTCGTCCCGCATAGTAGAGCTTTCAAGTGCAAGGTGGTCACCGGTCGGAATTAACAGCAGTTGTGCAAAGTAGGCCAAACAAAAATGTATTAATCATTCTTCAAATTCGATCATGTCAAAGACTTGCATAAAACTGTCTATTTTCATTTTAAAGATACCGTCATCTCGTCCATCGATTGGTAGGTGTGTTTCTGGGTCTGAGGGCTCTTCGTGCCCCCAAGGGTTTCTTAAAACAACATTATCACTTTCAGTATCATAAAAGAGTATGCTGTAGCAGTGATGGTTAGGTAAGTTTCTATAAGGTGGTATCAAATTTTTATAACAATAATTAATTGGTAATATTGGTAAATCCAATTTAGTTAGACATAGAAACTTGTAATGTGAACTAATTAAACTAGCTGCTGATATCTTTTTATAATAAGTAAGTTCATATAATTTTTTTCTAATTTCATTGGACGTGCTCATATAAATCCGCCAATACCCTGTCGGATTTCCGGTTAAAATTGATATTGCTTTCTTGGCGGTTATTTCATTAAGGAAATAATCGATCTCATAATTTCTTCGTGATAATTTTCCTTGAGGATTTTTCAAAACAGCATGATAAATGTTGTCTTTCAGATATGAGATAGATTTAGAAAAATACTTACTGATAGTAGATGATTCGTCACTTATTAGCTTAAGAATCGTGATTTCTAATATTAATGGCCAGAAACCTCTGTAAGGAGCAATGGCTCCTTTGTATAAGATTTCAATACTAGGAGCTACTTTTATATTTCTATGTGAAGGTAAATTTACGTTAAAACTCCCATCTTCATTCTGACTTAACATATTATATATATCAGCTGGTCTTGAATAAGCTAATGATGTGATAGATGCAATTAAACCACAATCACCAATTTGTTGCTGATGGATATATTGGTAATCGATAGAATCGACTCCTAATGGCATAAGTCCATAAGATAGAAGTTTCATCTTATAAAGTAAAAATCTAATATCTTTATCATTTAGAATATCAGAAATA
>NZ_JAHHPN010000090.1:0-23306 GCF_024606325.1 Endozoicomonas sp. ONNA1 | reverse complement strand
GACCAATTTATTGCAACCGCAGTAGGACAGCCTTAAGTCCGACAGGCTGCTAGGAAACAACGTCAGCGGGAGTCAGCAACATGACTATAACAAGACAGCCAACAATGACATTGGGACGTTTTTTCGAGAGGCTTTCTACCGTTGAAATACCACTCCACACCAACACTACAATCGCTAATGGAACTTCAAAAGCCACGCCGAAGGCAAAGAACAATTTCACTATAAATTGGAGGTATCGATTGATATCCGTCATCACCGTCACCGATTCGAGTCCGACGGTACTTAAGAAAGAGAAGCTAATCGGGAAGACTACATAATAAGCAAAGGCCAGCCCCGGATAAATATCCTTGAAAAATAGAAGAGTCCCTGAAACACTAGCACAGCTACGAAACTGCGAAGCAAACGACACCTTAGCTCAACAAGATACTGAACCAGAGGCTGTTCCTTGAAGACTCCATTTTTGCTCATGCACCCTTGTTTGTTTTCTCTTCAGTTTCTTCTTTTGCTTTGTCTGTAGTGCCATCAGGATTTTTTTCACCAGGATCTTTATCTTTCTCACCAAGATCAAAGGACTTGTTTAATGTCTCTAATGGCTCCTTGATCGACTCAGTCATTTGAGAGCGTGTCTTTTCCAACTCTTTCATAACCTGTTCGTTATGAATTTGCCTTTTGATGCCATCGACATCCAGCTCTCTCTCCAGTTCGTCCTTGGCAGACTGAAAGCTGCGTTTTATCTTGCTGATCCAGTAGGCCGTGGTTCGAATGGCACCGGGCAGCCTCTCAGGCCCCAATACGACCAGAGCGATCACAGCAATAAGAAGCAGCTCTGTGAAACCGATGTCGAACACTTTATCTCCAGAGATATCTCAAAACATTTTCAGCTCACGGCTGTTTTCAGCTCACGGCTGTTTTTTCAGCTCACGACTGCCTGAACGTAAAGCTGTTTACCCTGACTCCCGATACACGGGAGAAGAAAACTGTACTGCAACCTGCCTCAGGATTTACGCTGACTCTCTTCGGGCTCTTTGTTCTGATGATGGCTCCCGGACGGTTGGGACTTCTGCTCTTCATCAGAAGAGATAGCTTTTTTGAATCCCTTGACAGCACTGCCCAGATCACCACCCAGGCCTTTCAGTTTCTTAGTACCAAACAGCATCACCACAATCAGCAGGATGATGAGCAACTGCCAGATACTGATTCCACCAAATCCCATAATCCACCTTCCTTTCAGACTAACCAGGGAAAGTCAGCCCCCAATGCCAACGCTACCCCGGAAGCATTAACCGCTGCACTCTCATGAATGCGGCTGTACGATTGATATATTCTACCGGATATCCCGCTTCCCTTCACTCAAGCGTCTCGAGAGGCCTTTTCTTCGATGCCTGACAAACCAAAGCGTCGCTCCAGCTCTTTGAGAACTTCTTTGTGGCTCAGCCCCAGATGAGACAGCATGACCATAGTATGAAACCAGAGGTCTGCTGTTTCATAAACCACATCATCAAGACTGCCACCCAACTCTGCTGCTTTCGCTGCGATCAGGGTTTCTGCCGACTCTTCACCGACTTTTTTCAGGATCTTGTCCATACCCGCATCATGCAAACTGGCTACATAGGAGCTGTCCGGGCTGGCCCGACGGCGTTCTTCCAGCACAGCTTCCAGCTTCTCCAAGATGCTATCCATTATCGCTGTTTCCACTCTTGTCTTCACCGTAGATGGCACCAGGGCTTTTCAGGACTTCATCCGTAGTTAACCATTGACCGCCTTCGCTCAACCTACGATAAAAGCAGGATTCCCGACCTGTGTGGCAGGCTATTCCGCCAAGCTGCTCTACCACTAGCAGAACAGAGTCGCCATCACAATCCAGCCTTAATTCATGCAGTTTCTGCACATGGCCGGATGACTCACCTTTACGCCAGAGTTTGCCACGGGAACGTGACCAGTATATCGCCTGCTGCTCTTCAGCGGTCAGAGCCAGTGCTTCCCGATTCATCCAGGCCTGCATCAGTACCCTGCCAGTTTGATGATCCTGGGCTGTCGCTGCCACCAGACCATCACTGTTCCAGCGAACGTCATCCAACCAACTCATGCTACTCATCTCCACTCCTATCGAGTCAGGAGCCATACTCCGACTCCTCCCATTAACACTCCCTGCCAGGGGATCTGCGCAGACCATTCAGGGAACACCAGAACAGCAGCAGCTCCTGCAACCAATACCCTACCCAGCCACTTCATTTTGCTGGATTGCTGACCTGCCCGGCTATGCATGTCCATCAGCTTTTGCTGATGCTCTGAAATTTGTTTGACACTGTGCAAAGCATTTCTGGCCATATTAGGCGCACTCAGCAGCCAGTCGGGAGCATTATCACGCACTGAACGGCCGATTTCGCATGGACTGACCTGATCTTTCATCCACTTCTCAAGGAAAGGCTGTGCGGTATTCCACAGATCAAGCTCCGGATATAGTTGCCGTCCCAGCCCTTCGACGTTGAGCAGCGTTTTTTCCAACAGAACCAGCTGGGGCTGAACTTCCATTTCAAACCTTCGTGCCACCTGAAACAATCTGACCAAGAGATGCCCAAAAGAAATATCTTTCAAGGGTCGTTCAAATATAGGCTCACAGACCGTACGAATAGAGGCTTCAAGTTCGCCGACTACGGTATGGGAAGGAACCCAGCCTGAATCCACGTGCAGTTGGGCGACCTTACGATAATCCCGTTTGAAAAAAGCCAGCAGGTTACAGGCCAGATAATACTGATCTTCCGGTTCCAGGGTACCGACGATACCACAGTCAATGCCGATGTATTTGGGCTCAGATGGGTTAGATATATCGACAAAAATATTACCCGGATGCATGTCGGCATGGAAAAACCGGTCGCGGAAAACCTGAGTAAAGAAGATCTCGACGCCTCTTTCCGCCAGTTTTTTCATATCGGTGCCACTGGCCTTCAGGGTTTCCGTATCAGCAACGGGCACACCATAAATTCTCTCCATTACCATAACCGAAGGCTTGCAATAATCCCAGTAAACCTGAGGAATAAACAGCAACGGTGAATCAATAAAATTTCTGCGCAAAAGGGAGCTGTTGGCTGCTTCCCGCAACAGGTCCAGCTCATCAAGAATGGTTTTCTCGTAATCCCTGACCACTTCTATTGGCCTGAGCCTTCTGGCCTCTCTTACAAGAATGACCAACAGACGACTAAAGCCGTACATAAGCCGGATATCCTTGCGGATCACCTTCTCTATGCCGGGCCGTATCACTTTTACTACCACCTCTTCTCCAGTGTGCAGTCGTGCAGTGTGCACCTGGGCTATGGAAGCAGACGCCATGGGTTCATGATCAAAGCGGTTAAACCGTTTTGAAACCGGGGCATTTAGGCTTTTCTCGATGATGGCAACGGCATCTGTCGCAGGAAAAGGCGCCACTTGATCCTGCAATCGGGCCAATTCATCACTGATATCGTCTGGCAAAAGATCGCGGCGGGTGGATAAAATCTGGCCGAACTTGATGAAGATAGGCCCGAGGGATTCAAGCCCTTTTCTCAATCGGATGGCTCTGGGTTCATTATTTTTGATGAAATACCGCCAGGGAAAGAGGCGCATCAGCACTCTGGCGGGAAAAGGCAGACGGTCGATCTCGATCAGATCATCCAGCCTGTAACGGGCAATAGCCCCAACAATTTTTATTAAACGGGTTAACTGCAGCACCCTATTCTCCCGCGATACTTTTGTTTGCTCAACCCGCTTGTTTGCTCAACTTGCTCAGGGCTGTCTTTCACTCATGGCTGCTTACCAGCTTACCCATCAAGATTTGTTCAAACGCCTGCCCAAGTCTTCAACGGCTTCACTGAGAACAGTCACCTCATGACTGAAAGCGCTGATTTCGGGCTCTGAGGGCACCAGCTCCAGCTCATCCTGAAGATAAGTTGCCCCATGATCAGGAAGCCTTTCGCCAAAACCCGCAAACGTCGAGGTGATGAAACGCAGTCCCTCAGCCAGTGAATGTCCTGCTACCGGGCCCAGTCGCTCACATATCAGGCTTTCCCAGTCGAGCTCCATCTTTCGATGAGTGGATTCCAATTTTTCCAAAACATTCTGCTCACCAGAGACGTTTAGCTCCCTGACCCCTTGCCATGAAGAGCCTCGATCAACTGCAAGCGTTATAAAACTGCTCAACGGCCCCTGCAGAGTGGCATCTACAGATCCCTCATGCCAGCCAGCACACCGAACTCCAAAGGCGTCCAGAAAAACATAGCAGTTAAAATCAGGCTGAAGACAAATGAAACGAACAACTCTGCCATCCAGAGACTTCAGGGCCTCGGCTGTGACTGGATCCAGCTTCAACAGCTGATTAATCCGGGTCTCCAGAAGCGCCAAAAATGCCGTCTTCATGATAATCAGGGTTTGATGCCTTTATGCAGGGCAACAATGCCTCCGGTCATGTTGTGGTAGGTGTTATTCACAAAACCGGCTTCTTTCATCATCGCTTTCAGCGTTTCCTGATCCGGGTGCTTGCGAATACTCTCGGCCAGATAACGATAACTCTCTGAGTCGCCCGCCACCAGCTTGCCCATGAACGGCAACAGGGAGAAAGAATAGGCGTCATAGGCTTTGGTCAGCAGAGGGTTGTTGGTCTTTGAGAACTCCAGAACCAGGAGACGCCCGCCTGGCTTCAGGACCCGGCACATAGAACGCAGTGCTTCGTCCTTATCGGTCACATTTCGCAGGCCAAAGGCGATGGTTATGCAGTCGAACGTGTTTTCCGGGAAGGGCAGGCATTCAGCATTGGCCTGAACATACTCAACATTCCCAACAATGCCCTGATCAATCAGGCGATCACGCCCAACTCTGAGCATGGACTCATTGATATCAGCAAGAACCACTCTCCCCGTATCACCCACCAGACGGGAAAACTGTTTTGTGAGGTCGCCGGTACCACCAGCAATATCCAGAACATGATGACCTTTACGGACCGCAGAAAGCTCTACCGTAAAACGCTTCCAGATCCGGTGAACACCCATCGACATCAGGTCATTCATCATGTCATAGCTGTCAGCCACTGAGTGAAAAACACCCGCCACCAGCTTCTCTTTATCGTCAGGATTGACATCTTTGTAACCAAAGTGCGTCTTGTCCTGATCTCTTACCTTCTCAGTCATCCAGATCTCCACCCCAGCACCAGAAAAGAGTTGGAACCCTGTGTTTCGATTTCCGGGCACTGGCAAGTATTCGGGAAAAATTGCAGGCTATTGTAATGGGTAATGACAAATAGGTAAATTTGCCCGCATACCGCACTGTTCCGCAGCGATCTCAACCAGTTGCATTTTCATCACAAGACTTTCAGCGTTTTCTGACGACAACACTGCCAATCGAGTAGCCCGCTCCAAAAGAACAGATAACACCAAAGCTGCCAGTTTCCAGATCTGCTGAGTGTTTATGGAAGGCAATGATTGATCCGGCAGAACTGGTATTGGCGTACTCATCCAGAATAACCGGCGCCTCTTCAGAAGTCGCTTCACGACCCAGTATTTTTCGTGAAATCAGCTGGTTCATGCTCAGGTTCGCCTGATGCAGCCAGAGGCGAGAGAGTTCTTCAGACGCTAGCCTTAGCTCATCCAGATGACTTGAAATGATCTCTGCCACTTTGGGACAGACTTCCTTGAAAACCTTGCGGCCATTCTGCACAAAAAGCTTATCGGGTTGCCCTACGCCAGACTCATCAGCGCGATTCAGGAATCCAAAATTATTACGGATATTGTTGGAAAACTGAGTCCAGGCTCTGGTACCCAGTATTTCAAAACCATTCTCATTCCTGGCAACACTGTCGGCTTCAACAACAACGGCCGTAGAGGCATCTCCGAAAATAAAGTGACTGTCACGATCGCGAAAATTCAAATGACCGGAAGTGATCTCGGGACTGATCACCAGAACCCTATGCGCGTGACCGGAAAGAATGGCATCCGTGGCCGCTTTGATCCCAAACGTTGCAGAAGAACAAGCAACATTCATATCGTAGGCATAGCCAGACGCTCCCAAATAATATTGCACTTCAACAGCGACGGCAGGATAAGCCCTTTGCAAGTTGGAACAAGCAACAATAACCAGATCCACCTCTTCTGGTCTAACTTTGGCCTGGAAAAGCGCATCTCTGGCAGCATGTAATGCCATTTCACACTGAACGGAGATTTCCTCGTTATCCCGCTCGGGTAGCAGGGGTACCATACGGTCAGGATCAAGAACGCCTTCCCGATTCATGACATAACGGCTTTTAATGCCCGACGCTTTTTCTATGAACGCACTACTGCTCATCGGCAGAGGTTCCCTTTCACCAGCAGCGATTGCCTGCTGGTGTTTATCGTTCTCTTTTTGAGCCCAGGTGTTATAGCTCGCGACCAGTTCATCATTACTGATGGAGCTGGCCGGGGTGTAAAGCCCCGTTCCTGTGATAATTGCAGCGACAGCCATGCTTGTTCCGATCACCTTATCTAAGTGTGCTCCGTGATCCTATATCATGCACCATGGTAATAAAACCTTAAAATTTCACCTCACACCATTGTACGACAGCTCACCGGAGGCTGACCGAGTATAGACAGTCATTCGCAGAAAGCACTCCCGGGGTCTTGGATGCTTGCTGCAGGGTGAGAGAGATTTCAGGAACCCAATTGACGGTTGTGTCTCAAATATACGAACCTAAACTGCAGTAGAACAGATACACGGGTCGTGTGTGGATAAAAACGCAGTAGTCATTACGCAGGTTGATCCTGAACTGCAGACTCTGACCAACATGTCAGCAAAAAAGCCCCGAATAAAGAGCGGTCGTCCTTCATCATAGACTTTGCGTGCAGTAAAGAGACTGAAGTTTTTTTGATCAGAGAGCTTTTCCTATGAATGAGGCACAGGCTCTTGCGTTTGATAAAACTGCCGAATCACCTGTTCCGAAGGATAGCAGGCTCAGACAACTCCTGTTAGAGCCTGCTCCGTGAGGAATAATGGTTTCCGGTTCAATTAACCGGTGTTACGCATACCTGCAGCAATACCTGCAACGGTGATCATCAAAGCCTGCTCAAGGTTTTCACAAACCTCCCCTTCCTCTGTATGTCTTACCCGGTAGAGTAACTCTGCCTGAAGAACGTTCAGAGGGTCAGTATAAGGATTACGTAAAGCGATGGCCTGTTTGTTCTGAGGATGGTTAGACATCAACTCTTCACCGCCTTTGAGCTCCAGCAGTGCCTGAACTGCAGTTTCCAGTTGCTCTCGCAGGCTTTCTCCCAAATGCTGTAGCTCGGCGGGTACCAGACGCTCCTCGTAGTATTCAGCCAGATTAGAATCGGTCTTCATAAAGACCATCTCCAGCATTTCCAGTCGTGCCTTGAAGAACGGCCACTGACTGATCATCTCTTCCAGAGTGTCTCTCTGACCATTTTCAAGGGCATTTTTCAGGGCAGCACCACATCCAAGCCAGGTGGGCAGCATGAGACGAATCTGGGTCCAGGCGAATATCCATGGAATCGCCCGCAAACTTTCCACGCCACCATTAGGCTTGCGCTTTGCAGGTCTGGAGCCCAGCGGAAGCTTGGCCAGTTCCTGTTCTGGCGTCACAGCACGAAAGTAGGGAACAAAATCAGGCTCATCCCGAACCATGCCCCGGTAAATTTGCAGGGAATCCCTGGCCAGCTGATCCATCATATCTCGCCAGCTTTGTTTTGGTTCTGGTGGCGGCAACAGGCTTGCTTCGAGGGTAGCGCTGGCATAAAGCATCAGACTATTAATGGCGACGTCAGGGAAACCAAACTTGAAACGGATCATCTCTCCTTGTTCAGTGACCCGCAGATTATTGTTCACAGAGCCCGGTGGCTGGGAAAGAATCGCCGCATGGGCAGGGCCACCGCCGCGACCGATGGTGCCGCCACGACCGTGAAACAACGTCAGCTCAACATTATTTTCACGACAAACTTCCGTCACCTCTTCCATAGCCCGATACTGAGCCCAGGCTGCAGCCATCCAGCCAGCATCTTTGGCAGAGTCGGAATAACCGATCATGACCATCTGCCCCCCATGACAATAGCCACGATACCAGGGCAATGACAGCAGAGAGCTAATGCACTCACTGGCACCATCCAGAGCATCCAGTGTTTCAAACAGGGGAGCAATCGGCATCGCAAAGTCAACGCCACACTCCTTCAGCAATAGTGCTACAGACAATACATCGGACGGCTTGTAGGCCATGGAAATGACGTAGGCCCCCAATGCCTGCTGACCTTCTCTGGCAATAGCACGACAGGTGGCAATGACTTCAGCGACCTCTTCGGAAGGCTCCCATTCTACCGGAATCATGGGCCTGGGATTCTGAAGCTCTTTTAGCAGAAAGGTCTGCTTTTCCTGCTCGTCCCAGCTCTGGTAATCTCCAATCCCGAGAGCCCTGGTTAACTCACTGACCGTCCGGGTATGCCTGCTCGCCTCCTGACGAATATCCAGACGTATCAGGGTGAGACCAAAGCTGTGAGCACGACGAATCATGTCCAACAGCGGACCATCGGCGATGACCCCAAGACCCACTTTATGCAACGAGTGATAGCAGAGCTCCAGAGGCTCAACAAGATCTTTATGCTCAAGAAGCACTTCAGAAGAACGGGGTTTATCGGCCAATGAATATTCACACCAGCTTCGGGCCTCTCTGAGACGTTCCCTGAGTTGCCTGAGAATCACCCGGTAGGGCTCTCGACATTCCCCCAGTTTCTGCTTCATTTCTTCACTGCACTCTGTCATGGAGAGTTCTCCAATAAGAGGCTTCAGATCCCTGAGGTACAAATCCGCAGCCATCCAGCGGCTCAACAAGAGCACTTCCTGAGTCACCTCAGCGGTGACGAATGGATTCCCATCCCGATCCCCTCCCATCCAGGAAGAAAAACGCACCGGCACAGCATCCAGTGGCAGACCTATGTCCGTGTGTTCCCTGAGCCGCTCGTCTATGGCACGAACAAAATCAGGAACCGCATTCCACAGAGAGTGCTCGATGGTAGCAAACCCACCCTTGGCCTCATCAACAGGCGATGGCCGCTTCATCCTGAACTCGTAAGTGTGCCAGGCCTGAGCAATCAACTGACGAAGCCGGTCTTCATGGCGGGCCCGTTCCCTGAAGCTCAAACGGCTGCTTTCCAGCTTGCTAAGGCACTCAAAAATTGATTCATGTTTCTGGATCAGGGTTCTGCGGGAAACTTCGGTGGGGTGAGCGGTCAACACCAGCTCCATATCCAGACTGGCAACACTGTCAGCGATCTGCTCTTGACTGAAACCCTGATTTCTCAGCCTGGCCATCAGCTCATCGAAGTGATCCGGGACACAGAACGTTTCGCCATGGCTGACGGCAATGCTGTCATATTGCTCGGCCAGATTAGCCAAATTGAGAAAATGACTAAACGCTCGTGTGACGGGCACCAGATCGTCATCGGAAAGGTTTTTCAATTGATCCAGCAAAACATCCCTATCATCCTCACTGCCTGCTCTTGCAGCCTTGGAAAGCTGACGAATACTTTCAATACGATTGAAAAAATCCTCGCCATGATGCTCTTTAATCGTTTGACCCAACAGTGTTCCCAGCAGGTTCACGTTGCGACGCAAATTCGCCTTGCTGTCTGTCATAGATTTAACTTCCCGGGGTTTTACCGTGAAATTTCTTTCACTCTGGCACTTTGTTCATGGCTTAAAGGCACGCTCACCTTAATTCTGATGGAGGGAATACCAGCAACTTTTTGAACGAAAGCACCGTTTATCCCTCATTTTGATGACGTACAACTTCGAGAATCACTGAGCCTATACCATAAAAACCGAATAAAAAAGCTTTCACAAACACTCACTAAGACAAACAAACAAATACAGGACACAAAAAACAGGGACATATCCGATTAAAGAAGGATTTTGGAGATACAATCAACCTCGCAAGCCCAAGAGGGTTTTCGCAGAATCTGACGTATCCCCATAGATCTTGTAATATGTTAATTTGATGATTAATGAAGCAAGATTTCTCGCTGTTACGAGGTATCGACATGAACGAAAAAGACCCCTTTGAGTGCACCACCTGCAATACTGTAGAGGTTGGTACCCTGATCCGCGACGATGATACTTGGGTTACCCTGGAGATTCGTGGCGACAAGGCAATTTCAGCCCGGGACAAGTTCAGGAAAATTGAACAGCGAGCTCTGTCAGTAGGATCAGGCAACTGCAAGGTGCAGTCGGAAACCAGTCAGGAAAACGGCATCACCGTCATCAAGGCGATGCTGGACTTTGACTGCACGGCAGAAAAGCTAATCTTTCAAATGTCCCTGCATAACAGCTCCCAATAAAACGAATTGCATTCAATCAACATTTATGCCCCTGACGCCGAGCTGTCTTTCTGGCCAGAAGTGATCACACCAAAAGACTGTGAATTTTACTACCAGCAGCTTCTATCCGGGACCCGGTGGCGTCAGGATAAGATCACGCTTTTTGGAAAAGCATTCGATTTACCCCGTTTACAGGCATGGTATGGCGATAAAGGCATGACCTATAGCTACTCTGGCCTGACGCTGGTTCCAGAGCCATGGACACCAGTACTACTGGCAATCAAAGAAGTGGTCGAGCAAGCCTGTCGCTCATCATTCAACACAGTGCTGCTCAATCTGTATCGTGATGGTAATGACAGTAATGGCTGGCATTCCGACGATGAAGCGGAGCTGGGCGAACACCCCGTTATTGCATCAATGAGCCTGGGTCAGGAAAGACGCTTTCGACTGAAACACAAAGAGGGCAAGTCCAGAGGTATAAGTCCTTTGTCGATAAATTTATCTCCTGGCTCACTGCTGGTGATGTCAGGCTCAACCCAGCGCTACTGGCAGCATTGTATTCCCAAAACATCCGGAACCGTTTTGCCCCGTATTAATCTGACTTTCAGGAATGTCATGCATGGCCCGAGCCCAGTGCCAGCGCTGTGAGCGTCCTTTGCAATTCTGCATCTGCCAGGATCTACAGCTTGAGCAGGCCTGCTGTGAACTATTGATCCTGCAGCATCCTGATGAGGTCAAACATCCGCTGAATACCGCCCGGATTCTCAAACTGGGCATTAAGAACTGCAAGATTCTCGTGGGTGAGGACTTCAATGAAAACCCACACCTCAAGATCCTTTTAGAAAACAAAAAAGGCTGTTTACTTTTTCCGGGCGACGGGGCTCTTCAATCGTCTGAATATCAGAAAATCCACGGCCTGCCTGATGTTTGCATTCTGCTGGATGGTACCTGGAGAAAAGCCAGAAAGATACTTCACCTCAATCCCCAGCTTCAATCTCTACCGTGGATATCCCTGTCAGAAAACCTGGAATCCAGCTACCGAATCCGCAAAACACCCCATCAGTCAGCTCTGTCCACTGTCGAAGCCGCGGTATGCCTTATGCGAGTTTTTTCAGGAGACCCAAGGGTTCACCAAAACTGTCTGGACAGCTTCCGGACAATGATTGACCGGCAGATCGAAGCCATGGGTCGAGATGTCTACGAAAAAAATTATAGAAACCGATCAAAATGAACTACTTTCAATAAGCATTGTGATCACTTGAGTCACAATCAACGCCTCAGTCAGGTTACTCATTGGTTGCGCTTTCTTTTGCAGCAAACGAACAGCAGATAGTCAGAGATTTTTTCCACTGTATTTGTGCAATGAATGAATTGGCCGAAACAATAAAGAGTAAAGGAACAAAAGTCCTTTGTATCCTTGGACGTTTTCACGGTAATCAGACACAGAGTTCAGAATAATAATGACCGACGCCTCCCTAAAATCTTCTTCCCGCTGGTTCTGGGTGTCACTCCTGATACTGATTGCGGTTCTGATCCGGCTGCTCTCCCTCGGCCTGTACCCTCTGATGGACACCTCAGAAGCCCGCTACGGTGAGATCGTCAGGCTGATGGTAGAGACTAACGACTGGGTCATTCCGTATTTTGATTATGGTATCCCGTTTCTGGGTAAACCGCCGTTGTTTATCTGGCTTTCAGCCGTAAGCTTCAAGTTATTTGGCATCAATGAATTTGCCGCCCGCTTACCCTCCCTGATTTGTAGTTTGGGTATTCTGGCACTGGTCTGGAAGCTGGCCCACTTTCAAATGGGGAAACAACAGGCAAAAATTACAGTACTGTTCCTGATCACTTCTGCTACGTTTCTGGTTCTTTCGGGAGCTCTTCTGGCCGACCCGGTCATGACCCTGACGATCACTCTTATCCTCTGCAGCTTCTGGATGGGCTGGCACTATCAAGACGAATCTATGGCACTGCGGTGGCAATATCTGTTTTTTGCGGGTTGCGGTCTGGCATTTTTGGCCAAGGGGCTCGCTGCTGTGGTTCTGGCGGGCGGTCCGATTTTCTTATGGTGCCTTCCAAAAGCTCGATTGATAACGCTGTGGCACACATTCCCCTGGATCAAAGGCACTGTTCTGGCGGCCGCCATTGCCCTTCCCTGGTATATTAGTGCAGAGATACGCAACCCCGGCCTTCTGGAGTACATGTTTATTGGCGAACATTTTTCCCGCTATCTGGATTCCGGCTGGCAGGGTGATGAATACGGCAATGCCCATGTTCATATGCTGGGGGCCATCTGGGGTTACTTGCTGGCAGGAGGCTTTCCCTGGACATTCGTGTTACTGGGAGTCGTCATTACCCAACTCTGGAAATTCTGGCAAACGAAGCCCACCCTCCAGTTGCAGGAATGGGATTACTTCCTGCTCTGCTGGCTGCTCTTTCTGCCTCTTTTTTTCACCTTCACCGCCAATCTGATCTGGACTTACACGCTGCCTGTGATGCCTGCTCTGGCACTGATTATTGCAAGACTGTTTGGGGAGCGTTGGCCTAGCCATTCCGGGAAGCTTATTGCCCTGGCGACCCTGACACCTCTGTTGATGATTATCACTACCATTGTCATGATGAACGACGGTGGTAAAAAATCTCAAAAGTACCTGGTCGCCGGCATGATGACTCACCCGGCTGAGCAGCCCGGTCATCTTATTTACTTCATGAAACGCCCCTTCTCGGCTCGCTTTTATTCCCAGGGCCAGGCCCTCTTAGCCTTTGATGAAGAGGAGATCCTCGATCAATTACACAAGAATCGCAGAGACTTTCTGGCCACTCGTGACGGCAACATTAATATGCTGTCGGACCCACTGAGAGAACGCTTCGAAAAAGTATCCGAATACAGAAACTGGACCCTCTGGGTTGAGAAAGAATAATGCCTTCTGAAAAGTGCACAACTACTTCCATTTGATATTGCAGCCAACACTGGGACTTTGATTCTCTGATACACGCTCTCCCGCCAGCACAGCGTCCATAGCGGACCTCAAATCCCTCCCGGTCACAGGCTTGTCATTACCGGGACGCGAGGCATCAAACTGACCTCGATAGACACACTTCAATTCGACATCGAAGAGAAAAAAATCAGGCGTACAGGCTGCATCATAAGCTTTCGCCACTGACTGACTTTCATCATAGAGATAGGGGAACGGGTAAGATTTTAATGCCATATTTTCAGGAGCATCATCAGGATAGCTTTCAGCATCGTTAGCACTGATAGCCACTATGCCAAGATCTCGATCGGCATAATCCTTGCCCAACTGCACCAGTGCATCTTCAATGTGAATCACATAGGGACAGTGGTTACAGATAAACATCACCAAAACGCCTTTCTCTTTACTCACTTCCTGCAGTGAAACCGACTGCCCGGATGAAGGTTCAGGCAATTCAAAATCAGGGGCAGACGAGCCCAGTGCCACCATATTCGAAGGGGTCAGAGCCATTGGGGTATTCTCCAGCTTGTATCCCACAATGCATGCTAATCCGTTGTGGGAGAGTTGTCGGGAACAGAAAGTTACTGCTACATTGGAAGTTCCCAAGTCAATTATTTTCATTTATGGGTAGGCACACCTCTTTTAATAAAGACAAGGCGCTGAATAACGCACTCGCTCTCTTTTGGTCCCGAGGATTCTCGGCGTCTTCTCTAAGACAGTTAGAAGAAGCCACCGATCTGCACCCGGGTAGCCTTTATCATCATTTCAAAAACAAAGAAGGCTTATACCTGCACGTCTTACGGTATTACATTGAACACTACCTACAGTTGAGAATCCAAAAGTATCTTGGTTCGGGCCCTCCGCTAGAAGGTTTACGCCGATTTCTGACAGCTGGCTATCGACATCCCCAAGACATGCAGTACCAGAACTGCTGCTTTCTAGCCTGCACCAGCACAGAACTTCACCTGTTGCCAGATGAGGCCACAGAGCTGGTCAGACAGGCTGTCAATACGATTCAGCAAGCATTATTGACCCAGGTACTCAAGGGAACGGAAAAGAACCTCATCGCCCCCAGTTTGAGCAGCATGGATGCTGCCAGGGAACTCACCAGTTTCTTTCTCGGCCTTCAGTTAATGGCCAGAATCAGTCCCAATCAGCATCAATTAGATCTACTGGTCAAGCAAAGCCTTGGGCATATTCTGAACCCTAAAACATGATCGGGAAGGAAGATACCATGAAAAGGTTTGTCTGCAATATGTCCAAGGACTTATGCCCGGTTAAACGTACCAGAGCTCCAGTCCCCCTTATTCTGGTGCAAGTTGGTGCAAACTTTCTCAGACGGATCGCTGAATAACCCCAACAAAAGATGACGACTGGCAATAGAACAACGCAAGAGCGAGAGCAGCGAACACTTCAACCAGAAAAAGCACCTGAAGCACCAAGCTTCAGGTGCTTTTGCTATGAAAGTTTAATCATACAAGTCGTCATCTTCAGGCTCTTCAAAGAGGCTTACTGCTCCAGATGGCGCTGATGCAGGGGGGGTATCCTGAAAACGGAATGGGGTCCCGGTTTGGCTTGACCGCAAGTGAAACGTTTCATAACGGTGAATATCTGATTCCCCAACGCTGCGCCTCGCCGTGCTCATGGCGTGCTCAAAATGGCTGCGCGTCAACATGTAACTATCAAGAGATTCTTCAACATCCATTGCCTCACCTTGAGCTTCCTGCAGGTTACGCGTTCTGCCAATGTATTCCCTGACTGCCTGTTGTATTGCTGTCTGGCAGATTTCGTTAATATCAGCTCCAGAGAAACCTTTGGTTTTAGCAGCTAGCTGCCTTAAATCAACATTATCCTCTACCGGTGTATTACGCAGGACAGCTTCGAAGATATGCAATCGGCCTGCAAGATCTGGCAGTGGAATGTAGATGTGCTTGTCGAAACGACCCGGTCTCATAAGAGCTCTGTCAAGAATGTCTGGTCGATTGGTGGCGGCGATGATGTAAATGTTATTCCGTTCAGCTATACCATCAATTTCGATTAACAGCTGATTCAGGACGCGATCGCTTGCGCCACCAGCGTCACCCATTGATGCCCCTCTGGAGGACGCTAAAGAATCAATTTCATCAAAAAACAGGATGCACGGTGCTGCCTGTCTGGCTTTGTCAAAAAGCTCACGAACATTGTGCTCTGATTCACCAAACCACATAGTCAACAACTCTGGCCCTTTTATGGCAATGAAGTTAGCCTGGCAATCGTTGGCCAGGGCTTTGGCCAACTGTGTTTTGCCACAACCGGGGGGGCCATACAGAAGCACACCCCGTGACGGTTTCTGACCAAAATGCTTGAGCAGCTCGGGCCATTCAAGGGGATAGCGAACCATTTCCAGCAATGTCTTTTTGACATCCATCATGCCACCGATGTCTGCCCAGGTCACAGCGGGTATCTCGACAAAGGTTTCTCTGAGCGCTGATGGGTTGGAGGAACGGAGAGCCTGATCAAAATGGGCCTGAGTGATTTCCAGACTATCCAAAAATCTGGCATCAATATTCTGCTCATCATCCAGAGTAGTTATATCTATTTTTTCCCTTATACAGATCATGGCGGCATCACTAATAAGCTGTGCGATGTCAGCGCCGGTGAACCCATGGCAGGTTTTTGCGATCTTTTCCAAATCCACATCATCGGACAGTTTTTTGTCCCTGGTATGAACCTGAAGGATTTCCAGGCGACCGGTTTGGTCAGGAACGCCGATGTGGATTTCTTTATCAAACCGGCCAAATCGGCGCAGTGCCTGATCAATGGAATTAACCCTGTTGGTGGCTGCCAGAATCATAACCTGCCGTCTGGGCTGCAAACCATCCAACAAGGTAAGCAATTGGCCTACCACACGTCGCTCTACTTCACCCTGAGTTTTGTCACGCTTTGGGGCTATCGAGTCAATTTCATCGATAAAAATAATGGCAGGCCTGTTTTTTTCAGCTTCTTCGAAAGCCTTTCTCAGATTGGATTCTGACTCACCTGCCATTTTACTCATTATTTCCGGGCCATTAATGATAAAGAGGAAGGCACCGCTCTCGTTGGCAATAGCCCGGGCAATCATTGTTTTTCCATTTCCCGGTGGTCCACTCAGAAGTATTCCTCTTGGAGGACTCACATTCAGGGTATTGAAAAGTTGTGGGTAACGCAGAGGAAGCTCAACAATTTCGCGTATTGTTTGAATCTGTGGTCTAAGCCCACCAATATCATCATAACCAACTTCAGTGATTGAAAACTCATCTTCACGCTCGACGGCATGGCCCTCACAGAAAATTTGTGTGTCCGAGGCCACTATGCACCCACCTTCCGGATCTGTTTCCATCACCTGGAACTGAACGGTTCGAATTCCTGCAGTTATAGGAATGATGTCTTTTTTGGCAACGGGTCGATACGCATCACTAAAAAATGGTTTCAAAAACACCTCAAACAAGTTGCCGGTAATGCCTTCAAGGCTATCTTTTATCGGCAATATACTCACTCGTTTACCATAGGGAAGATTAGGAATGTGGGCGATTTTGACTATATCTCCCAGCCTCACTTTAAGGTTTTTCCGCATTGCACTGTGCATCCTGATCCTGCCAGATGGCTGATTCACATCCGATAAAACAATGGCTATAGACGTTTTTCGTAGTTTGCCGATTAGCTGGACGGTGTCTCCACGGAACAAGCTTGACTGATCCATATCACTCACTGAGATTGTGACTACGGAGTAATCATCATTGATAGCCTCATCAACAATAAAACGCGAGGAAGTTGCCTTACCTGCTTCGCCAGAGGTGGGTGCGGGCGAGGCGGAAAGCTCTTGTTCTGACACGCTCCCTTCGCCGGAGTCTCCCCCACCATCAGGCCGTTGACTGATGTTCTTGGGCAATTTTTTTGCTGGCGCCCCAGCTAAATGTTCAGGGGGGTCGGATGGGGGTTCCGGATCCCGTGGCATTTTCCGGATTCGCCAGTGCCATTGATGCCAACCACCTCCGGCAGGCACTCCGGGGCCGAAATACTCTGGATACAGGAATTCAAGCCACATCTGGAAATACAATGAGAGTAGCCGCCGGTATTCTTCCTCACTGATATAATGAACCTGCTTATTGTCATCCAGTCTATAAAAGACATTACCATGCTGATCAGTTGTTCTGGTGGCCACTATCTGTCTATTGGCCGCTTCCTGTGCTGGCTTCTTTTCACTCCAGGGGGGGGGGGTCTTCTAATAAAGGGAAAGGGGCAATAGTTTCTGACAGGTCCAGAATCCATTCATGTCCATCATCGAACCCCCAACTCAGACAGTGTTCGTCATCGCAACTCCGGGGAGTAAGATTGTTCGTCGTTTTAGTATTCGGTGTTATGACGCCCTTTGAGCCGGGAGGCCCGGGCAGGAAGACATCATTTGGTCTGGGAACAGGGTGGGCTGGCTCCCATTGTAAACTCGTGTCAGGGACTGATATAGGGACTGGCACAACTTCTTCAGTGGCTTTTGTCCGTACCTGTTCAGGGTAAAGTTCTGACTTGCCTTTGCCGGGTAAGCGCCAAGTCCATTGACCCGGGACTCCCTGGTCAGGGGCCAGTTGAATATTCAGTTCGTTTGGCAGGGGCAGGCAGCCTGGCTTGGAGGTGGGGAGGGGATCATCAGGCTCAATACAAAAGGACGGCTCAGGCCTGGTCTCCTGGCCGATGTCAGAATAGGGAAAACGATTAAAAGAGATGTGATAGGCAAGAGGGAGTAGAAGAATGGGCAACGGAATACTGGATGGGTTGTAAGTGCCCGGGGCGGAGCCGGAATAGCCCGTCGTCACAAACGTCCCGCTCTGTCCGGACAAGGTTACGACAGGCGTTAACAGAAACGAAATGCCTAGAAATAATCTCGGCAGGGAGCGCAATTTCATATCGACGCAGTTCAGATCAGTCTTGTCTGATCGCTGAGAGACAGTTAACAAAGACAGAATAAAATAGAACATAACCTGCCACTTATATCATCCTGTAAAGAGCCTCATTGGATGGCCTTTGCCATTTGTACCAGATCTGTATAGCACCGCACTGGCGAGCATGCCACGAAGAGAGATAGCGGTAATCAACTTTCTGCAAAAACCTTCAACCTTCATCACTGGCAAATTGCAGATATTGCCGCATTGGGTGTTAAACAAGTTCTGGTGCTTAGCAGCTCAGGTCAGGCTGGCTGAGTGGTTCAGATCAACACGCCAAAACCTGAGGACAACTCCCCGTTAAAATCAGCGCTGACAGTTTTACCATTAACAGGGTGAAAACGAAGGTTTTCTTGTGTATGTTTTGCCATAGCGGGTTCCGGTTTGTTTCGTCCCAGGCTTTTTTGGTCGACCTAATCCTATGAGGCGATTGGACGGAACCTGCCTGATTTATGAAACATTCGGGTTAGACGATCACCACTGCTTGCAAGACTATTAACTTATGGCCATTCAACAAATCATTGTACACCAGCTGAAACAATCCCCTGGCAGTGACTCCCTGATTGCTATTCCGGCAACTCACAGCCTGCCCCCCACCCCGGCTCTGGAGTCGATGCTGGACGACCTGCTGCAAACCTACAACAAGAAACAGGACAAACAGTATGGTCAGTTCAACCCGGACGCCGAAAGTCCTTTCCCCGGGGAACTGGGTGATTATCTGGTAGAAAAAATGGATTTTACGGCCCTGACCCGCAATACCCTGAACCAACTTCTGGAAAAGCTCGATCAAGCAGGTGCGCTGGGTGGAGGGTACCTTCTGTTTGCTGATTACCAGCAGGGTCTGACCCGATACTTCATGCTCTGCATGTTGACCAGCAACGTCAGCATCACCGTTACAGATGACCTTTCCATTCAAGATGTAGCCTACCTGGATACGACCAGAATGCCGTTGGCCTGCCGCATTAATATCACCGAGTGGCAGGGTAACGAAAACAGCGGCCGTTACCTCTCTTTTTTGCGCCCCCGTGGTGGCCGTCGCCTGAGCGATGTATTTCAGGAAGCTCTGGGCTGCAATGAAACCAGCAACAGCAAGGAAGAGGCTGACACGCTGGTCAGTGCTGTAAAGGAGTACGCCAGAGAAGCGCCTTCCCTGGAAAATCACCGGGAAGTCAGTCGACAGGTCTATGACTTCTGCCAGACCAAAATGGATGATGGCGATGCCCTGACTCTGGATGAGCTTACCGGTTACCTGAGTGAGGCCGGCTCTGATGATTTTGCCCGTTTCGTCAACACTCGTGACTATGATATGAACCAACCCATGGCTCCAGAGAAACGCACTCTGACCAAACTGGTTAAGTACACCGGTCGCAGCAAGGGTCTTAACATTGCTTTTGATGCCGAGCTGCTCGGTACTCAGGTAGTGTACAACAAAGACCTGAATCAGCTTGTCATCAAGGAAGTTCCAGCCAAACTCAAGGAACAACTGGAAGGCAACAACTGACGTTTGAGGCGAGCTATATTTGCATGCCCTCATGAGCTCTGATAGATCTGTTAAGCGGTCTTTATTAGGCCATTCACGATCTTGTTGATGGCTGCAAATGATCTGGGTTGTCACAATCAAGTGACAACCGGGACATCCGATACATAAGGGATGACTTCACTGTTTCCGGACTCCACCATGTCTAAAGCTCATTTACTGGCCGCACTGTTTTTTCTTCTCGCTTTTATGAACCAGACTGCAGCTTCAGAGCCGCCTGTCAAAAACAATCACTTGACTCCGGAACACCTTCTGAAGCAGGAGTTATTGCTGAACCAGTTGATCGTGAATATTCACCTGCTACAGGTCGACTTTCTCAACAAGGAGGCCAGAGTGAAAATGCAGGACAATCTGGCTCTGCTGAACCAGAACATCCCTGCCTTGCCATGGCAATCCGGAGACCAGGAAACTGCAAAGTTGATCTCGTCGACCCTGGCGCTATGGCCTATCATTAGCCGACACGCCGCCTGGATGGCTGATTTACCTGCTCACTCTCGCCCCCCGGAAGCCTCTACACTGCTCTTGGCTCTGGCCAGGCTGGATAGAAAGCTACTGCTTCTGAGACAAAAAATTCTGACCCACAAACCACACAGAGGTGAAAAGCTCGGCTTTCTAGAGCAGGCACTACTCATGGAACGCCTGTCACGTCAATACCTCAGCCTGACCTTATCTGAACTAAAAGAGGACAAAAGCGCTTCAGGTCGGCTTCAGTTGCAAACCCTGGCCGGGCATTTCGAACAAAAGCTGTCAAAACTCGGTGAACAGTATGGTGGCCATGCTCATGCTGCCAAACCGATCAGACAGGCTCAGGTGACCTGGAATTTCATCAAGGCGGGATTGGAGCAATTTCCGGATAAACCGGTTCCTGAATTGATCGCTCGCTATGGCAGCACCATCGTCAGACGCCTGACTTCTGCACATAAGATGTTCTGACCTGCAAAAATACATCGGCTTCCCCCCACGGGAAGCAAACAGGAAAGCGTTCACTTTGCTCAAAAATACCCGGTACAGGGCAATACTCCTGAAGAGGATAGCTGACAGAAATCACTCTGCTCCCGGGTTTAAGAGCCAACATTCTCAGCGTCAGGCAACGAATAGTGAGATCATCCAGATTAGATGCATAGAGATAAATGACCGTGGCAGCCGAAAGATCCACCTCCAGATAATCACCCTCGATAACGTTTAGTTTGTCCAGCTTCATTCTTCGACTGACACGCTGCAGTCTCAGACAAAACGTGGGGACCTGCTCAATCGATGTCACTCGAACGCCCGCAAAAGCAGCCATCCAGAGCGAAGTAAAACCGCTGCCTGCACCCAATTCAAAAACATGATCCTGAGACGTTATTCCAGACTTTTCACAAATATCATCTAGCACCGTTAAAGGCGTTTCACCATAGAGATATAAGTCGTCTGACTTTTTTTTAATCAGGAAGCGCTTACTAACTTGAAAAGGGCTGTCCAGAAGATATCGGAGCTTCAACTCAAGAAAGGCTTTAAGGAATGTGCGCTGGGACGAATAACGACAAAATACCTTGAACAATTCAACCCATTCGAAATATTGAACTCTTAACGCCAATAAAATCAGTTTCACTCGCAGCACCCATATTCTATGCCAATCAGAACTAGATTGATCAAGAGCTTGAATCTAGTCAACATGATCAAGCAACTAACCAGCACACATGTTCAGATTATTTTGGGTATTTCTCGGTCAAATTCGGGTTTCCTATTGGCACATTGAGTGCTTAGGTAGCATACTCTAGGGAGCTGAGAATACGGAGTGGCAAATGGAAGAAACCCAGACCCGCCTGTGCCCTGAAGATCAGGCCAGGGTTGACCGCTTTATCACTACTGGAACCAATGCTAATGAGCGCAACCGTTTCAGACCTTTGAAGCTGATGTTCTGGCTGGCAGTCATCATTGTCATGCTAGGTGTTCTCAGCCGCCTGATAGGCGTCTTTGTCTTGGGTTGAGCCCGTCTGAATAGCCGTAGGGTGTGTTTTTAATCAGTTTCCCCCCTCTTTGTAACCATAAAATCAAGAGGCGAGTTGGGCATTTTAGACTGATTCAAAACACTCCTTTATAAAAATAGAGAGAATAAAGTGACTGATCAGCTGCATAAAATTGTTATTGTTGGAGGAGGTGCCGGAGGGCTGGGATTAGCTACCAGACTGGGTAAGAAACTGGGCAAGAAGAAGAAAGCCCGGATTACTCTGGTGGATGTTCGAAAGACTCATTTCTGGAAACCTCTTTTGCATGAAGTGGCCGCCGGCTCCCTGAATGCCTTTGAAGATGAGCTGAGTTATCTGGCTCAGGCAAAATGGAATCATTTTCACTTTCTGCCCGGCAGAATGTGCGGTCTGGACCGGGATAATAAAACCATTACCCTCGCCCCCATTAACGACGATAACGGAGAAGAAGTCGTTCCCGAGCGTAGCCTGGAGTACGATGACCTGGTGATCTGTTTAGGCAGCACCGCAAATGACTTTAATACCCCGGGCGCAGTGGATCACTGCCTGTTTCTGGACAACCGGGAAGAAGCGGAAAGAGTACATACTACGCTTTTGAATCACTACCTTCATGCCCAGGCTTCCCGGGAAAAATCGCCTGAGCTAAACATCGCCATCATTGGTGCCGGAGCAACCGGGGTGGAACTGGCCGCAGAACTTCACCATGCGGCCATAGAACTCGCCCGATATGGCCTGGACGCTATCCAGCCCAATAAAGTAAAGATCACTGTCATAGAAGGCAGTGACCGAATACTGCCTGCCCTGCCCGCTCGTATCAGCAGCAGTGTACACAAGCAGCTGCAAAAAATGGGGATCATGATACAAACCCGTCAGCTAGTGAGTGAGATTACTAACAAAGGCCTGAACACAAAAAGCGGTGACTTTATCGACTCCGATCTCAGTATCTGGGCGGCAGGTATCAAAGCGCCGGCCTTCCTGAAAGATATTGCAGGCCTTGAAACCAATCGAATTAACCAACTTCTGGTCAAACCCACCTTGCAATCTACTCTGGATGATCACATCTATGCACTGGGTGACTGCGCCAGTTGTACGCTGAAGGACAATAACGGCGAACCGATCACCATCCCCCCCAGAGCCCAGGCAGCCCATCAGCAAGCCGAGCTGCTGGCCAAGAGCCTCACAGGAAACGTTCTGCAGGGTCAGCCCCCCTTAACCTTTACCTACAAAGATTACGGCTCTCTGATCTCACTGAGTCGTTTCAGCGCCGTAGGTAATTTAATGGGAGCCATCACGCGCGGCGATATGATGGTGGAAGGGATGATGGCCAAGATGTTTTACATCAGTCTATACCGAATGCATCAGGTAGCGCTGTTTGGACGGCTCAGGACAGGAGCACTGATTCTGAAAGACTTTATCGGAAAAACAACACGCCCCCACTTAAAGCTGCATTAGTTCATTTTCAGAAGACAGAAAAAAAAGCCGGTTCAATGAACCGGCTTTTTTCAATGTGGTGGGTCGTGTAGGATTCGAACCTACGACCAATTGGTTAAAAGCCAACTGCT
>NZ_JAHHPN010000089.1:0-1675 GCF_024606325.1 Endozoicomonas sp. ONNA1 | reverse complement strand
CACCAACTCAAGATGGAAAAGGCGCTTCTCAGAGAGGCTCAGGGCCCGAATATCGTCAGGCTTATTGAATCGGACGACGATACTTTACTGATGCCCGACGCAGGCCGGTCACTTTATGAAAAGTTTATTCATAGTAAAGAAGCGTTATCACAGCCCGAATTTGAGACCTATGCCCGGCAGTTAATGAAGGGGGTCGCCCATTTGCACGATTCGGGGATCTGGCACCTGGACTTAAAGCTGGACAATCTGATAGTAGATGACGAACACAATCTCTCTATCATTGATTTTGGTCTGTCTCAGTATGCAGGTCCATCTGAAAACCTGGAAGTGTGTACAAAAGGCTATAAACCTCCTGAAATGTTTTACGAAGGACCTGAGGCCATTTCCAGTAAAACCGATGTTTTTTCAGCGGGTGTTTGTCTCTTCAGGCTGTTGACGTGTAAAAAGCTCTTTCCCGACAAGTTTGATCAGAACAAGATGATGAACCAACACACTTATTATGAGCACCTGAACCAGCAACTGAAAAAGGTGGCGCTTATTGATAAACGCTATGTGGCTTTGCTGAAGTCAATGCTGGCCTGGAATCCGGAGCATCGGCCTGACGCAGGGAAAGTGCTGAGCTACTTCATGAAAACCTGATTGTGACATAAGTAATGAGCTTTATCCCCCTCAATAGGTCAGGTTTACTGACCTTTCTGTTAGTTCTTCTGAAAACTTTTTCTGCTTTTTGTGACTCAAATCTTATATCAAGCTCAGGAAGGACAGAACAATGGATGTTCAAAGCGCTACTTATCCCGGCAACAGGTTACTGACTGATCAAGGTCGCTCCCGGAATCCCTGTGACATCGTTGCATCGGCTGCTTATTACGTGCTGGGTAAGCTCAGGCTGATTAATGTGCCTGAGGAGAGGGTGTACTCCAAAGTATTACGAGAGAATAAAAGCTTCTCTGCGACCTGTGAACACTGGGAGTCCCCTGTAGGTAAAAGCATCTACGTGAGAAAGTGTGCTGTGCGTAAAGAGTGTGAACGGTATCTCAAGGTTGAAAAGTGGCTTCTCAGAGCGTCTCAGGGCCCGAATATTGTCAGGTTTATTGATACGAAGGACAATACTTTGCTGATGCCCTACGCAGGTAAATCACTTCAAGAAATTTTATGTACTCACCCTGCAGGGCTGTCATTGCCGACGGTTGAGACCTATGCCCGGCAGTTAATGAAGGGTGTTGCTCACTTGCATGATGCAGGGATCTGGCATCTGGATTTAAAACTGGGAAATCTGGTAGTAGATGACCGGGACAATCTCTCCATCATTGATTTTGGTCTGTCTCAGTATGCGGGTCCGGCTGAAAATTACAAAGCCTGTACACAAGGTTACAGGCCTCCTGAACTTTTTTATGACGAGCCCACGGCAATTTCCGGGAAAACCGATGTTTTTTCAGCGGGGGTTATTTTCTTCGAGATGTTGGCGCGCAAAAGGCTTTTTTCCAGTCGCTTTGATCTGAACAAGATGAACGATCAAGACGCTTATAATGAGCACCTGAGCAAACGACTCAAAGAAGTGGAAGCTATTGATAAACGCTATGCGGAATTAATAAGGTCAATGCTGGCCTGGAATCCAAAGAACCGGCCTCATGCCGATGAGGTGCTGGGTTACTTCATGAGATCCTGACTGTGGTAT